>CAJYBK010000046.1 GCA_913064955.1 uncultured Flavobacteriales bacterium | reverse complement strand
TAGTGTCTATGCTAATGATTTTGGAAATAACACAGTAAACCCTGAAAATTACCTCAACAACACGTTTAACTCCAATATTTCATTTAGTAAGACTTTTAAAAAATTACCTAGTAACCTTAGTGTCAATCTTAGACATAGTCAAAACTCAAATACTAGACTGGTGTCTTTTACATTACCTGATATTACCTACAGTATCAATAGGTTTTACCCTGGAAAGTGGTTTCCATCCAAAAATGTAGTAAAAAGCAAAGCAAGAAAAGGATTGGAAAAAATTGGTATAACCTATATTAACAATACAAAGAACGAAACAACCATCGCTGATTCATTGTTAAGTTTTAATAATTTGGACCGGCTAAACGACAACATGCGAAACGGTATGAAGCATACTTTGAACGCTTCCGCTAGTTTCCCTTTTCTAAAAAATGCGATTACGTTTACACCTTCTGTTTCTACCAATGCTTTGATGTATTTAAATCAAACCAATACGTACTATGACCCTACAAATGAAGTGGTAAATACAGACACTATAAATAAGTTTAGCGTGCCAATGTGGTCTACGTTTTCTGCCTCATTTACTTCGAAAATTTATGGATTCTATGAGTTTGCTGGCTTCTTACAAGGTAAAAAAGAAGCGAAAATAAGACACGTTTTGACTCCTACAGCAAATTTCAGTTTACGACCTGATAACGGGTATGAGTATAATTACCAAAATGATACTTTGGGCAATCTTGCCTACACCACTCCATATGATGGCCAAATATTTGGTGCACCTCCTACAGGAAGCTCGGGCAAAGTAAATTTTAGTTTAATCAATGCATTTGAAATGCGTCAAAACAACCTTAAAGACACGGCAGACCAGCCTTATCTATACAAGAATATATTGGATAACTTTACTTTATCTTCTGGCTATGATCTTATGAGAGATTCTTTGAATTGGGATAACCTTACTATCTCCGGTAGAACTAATATTTCTAAACTCTTTAACACCAGATTTGGTGCATCTTTTGATCCTTACGAAAGAGATAGCTTAGGTAGAGCATACAATGCCCTAGTAAAAGATGTTGAGGGAAAATATTTTAATGTAAGAACTGCAACAGCTTCCGTTGGATTCTCCTTAAAAAGCAAAAAGAATAAAGAAAAACTTGAATCAAACAAAGGATCTGAAGAAGAGTTGGATTATATCAATAATAACATAGACGAATTTATACAATTTGGTGAAGCATGGAATTGGTCTGCCAACTTTAATTATACCTTAAATTATAATCGTGTTTATCGATTTGAAACCAAGGATACATTGCAGTTAACTCAAAACGTAAACATCAATGGCCAGATGAATCTTACCGCCAATTGGAATGTAAGATTTCAAACTAATTACGATATCACCAACAAGAAACTAAGTTACTCTTCTGTAGAAATCACAAGAAATCTTCACTGTTGGGAAATGACTTTCAACTGGGTTCCTTATGGTCCTATGAAAAGTTATAATATTCAGATTAATGTTAAGTCATCCATTCTTCAAGACCTTAAATTGCAAAGGCGTAGAAGTTGGTATGACAATGGTGTTAGATAATAAAAAAGCACAGCCGCTTCTGCAACTGTGCTTCTATTATAAATATTTCTACTTAAAGTTTTACTACTTGCTTTCTTTCAAAAACAACATTCCCTTGATTGGATATTACTTCAATGAAATAGTTTCCTTTAGAGAGTTCATTTAAGTCAATAGTCGTATTTAAACCATTTGTTCTTTCTGTCATTACAATTCTTCCAGAGAGATCAATCACATTAACCAAATGACTTTCGCTTGTATTTAATTCTATCTGCAGCATTCCGTTGGTAGGATTAGGATAAACCGATATCTCTTCACTTAACTCTTCACTAATTCCAGCCGGTTGATTGCAAACTAAAGGATAAAGAAATTCCAATGACTTAGTCAAAACAGAATCTGCACCTGCCGTTGTCCCAAAATAACTCACATGTCCTGTACTGTTTGGAATCGTTATTAGCTCGCTTTGAACGCCTGCTGTCTGAGCATTTGAATGAATGACGTTTGACCCTTGCATCAAAATAATATCATTACCAAAAACTTGCGCATAACCAGTAGCATAAGGAACCGTACCGTCCTGATCATCGTGAACTGAAAACACGGGAGGGTCATTAGCATCAATATAACTTGCCCATTTCAGTGCTCCAGAATAATTCAAAATCCCTGCAACTTGATCTCCGTATTGAGTATTAGTTGAACTATTACCAGTATATCCTCCATTTTCCGTTAAAATGGAATCAATGTATGGTTGGACAGTATTTGTTTCTTGCAAAAGTCCAGCATGTAAACCAACAATAGATCCTGCGGAAATTCCACCAACGAAAATCAAATTTGTATCAATTTTGAATTGATTAGTAGTTGCTGCATCTTCTCTAAAGAATCTAATTGCTGCTTTCATGTCAGAAACTGCTTTGATTACTTCGTCTGTCATAACAACTGAATCAGGAAAAGCGAAAACGTCATACAATCTGTAATCAATTGTAGCGCATGCATATCCCTTAGCAGCATAATAATCACAATAAGCATGCATATCTTCTCTTGCTCCGCTAATAAAACTACCTCCAAACGCCAAGATAATTAATGGTCTATTAACCGCAGGGTCACCGGCAGGGGCAAAGAAATCTAAAAACAAATCTTGATTTGAGCCTCCTATAGTTGTGTTATTACCAAACTGTATAGCTAAAGTGGTGTCAACTACATATTGAGAAGTTATATATCGACTTCCATCACATGATGCGTGCTGAGCAAAAACTCCTAATGTTAAAATGGAAAAAATGGAAAGTAATATTGTTTTCATGTTTTAAAGAATTGGTTTCTTCAAAATTAAACAAAACATTACATAATTTCAATACAAACCAAATCAAATAAGCACCGTCCGTGTAAAATCAGACATTCTTAATTGACGTAATCAAATTATTACATTGAAAAAAAAACAGTACAGGTAGAATTACGTTTTCTGCTTCTTCTTTTTAGCTGCAGGAAACAGTAGATTATTAAGAATCAATCTATACCCTGGAGAATTGGGATATAAATTTAAATCAGTAGGTGGATCATTTACATAATGCTTATAATCCTCTGGATCATGTCCTCCATAAAAAGTCCATTGTCCTTTCCCATATTCACCATGAATGTATCTTGCGGTTCCAAGTGCTTTATTCTCTCCCATTATCAATACATTCGACTTAATGTATTTGGTATAGAAATCAGTTGTTTGACCAAAGAATCCATTAATTATACTTGTGTGATTTTGGCAAAGCATAGTCGGTACTACATCCCATTTCGCACTAAATTCAAATAAGGCAAACTTATCTTGACTTTCTGGAATCGTATTATGAATTTTTGTGGCATCAATACTACTAAACTCATACTGCATTGGATTTTTTTCTAAGATAAAATCTTTAAAAGCAAACGTCTTATTAAAGTCCAATTTGTTTTGTGCTGCTGGATCTGCTGCATCACCATCAAACATGTATTCACAAATATCGGTTCCTTGAGCTGAAAGAGCAATATCGTAACTATCTGTACCGGAACACATGGTAAACAAAAAACCACCACCTGCAGTGAATTTCTCAATGTTGGTAGCTACCGCTAATTTTAATTCTGAGACCTTTTTATAGCCTAATTCAGTTGCCATCGCTTCTGCATCTTGCTGTTGCTGACGATACCAATTGGCGTTTCTATACTGACCATAAAACTTTCCATACTGTCCCGTGAAATCTTCGTGATGTAAGTGCAACCAATCGTATTTATGCAAATCTCCGGCAATAATCTCTTTATCGTAAACTTTTTCAAATGGAATTTCGGCATAAGTTAAAACTAGTGTAACTGCATCATCCCATGGTTGCTTTCCTTCTGGTGTGTAGACTGCAACCTTAGGTGACTTTTCTAATTTCACTACCTCTTGATTAACTTCTGGATCTGCTATTTGAGAACGGATTTGAGCCGCTTGTACATCTGCTATTACTTCATAAGTAACACCTCTGATGATACATTCTTCTTCAATGGTAGCATAATGTTTCACCATAAAACTGCCTCCTCTGTAATTCAATAGCCATTCTACTGGGATATCGTTCTGCAAAACCCAATAGGTGATTCCATATGCCTTCAAATGATTTGCTTGCTTACCTTCATCCATAGGAATGAGAATATGGCTCGCTAAAGCTAACTTAGCAAATAATAAAACGGTAAATAGTATTAATCCTTTTGTCATGAGTAGACTTTCCTTCAATTATTGTGCTAAAGTTACTAGTTTTTGATGAGAAATGATAATCAAAAAGGATGGAACCTTATTTCAAAGGAAATGCTTTTGGTTTTTTACGAAAAAAGTGAATTAACAATCCTAACACAGTGCCATACACGATGTGTCCTGTAATTCCTCCGGCACATGTTAATGGTGTAATTCCAAACATCATTTCCTGTGCACTGCTAGAAAAAATCAGAACCAACTCCAATCCTATACAAACTACTACTCCAAATAAAAGACCTGCCAAAACTAATTTCTTAAAGTTAAAGTAATGAGATAAGATTGAAAACACAATACCCAGACCAGCACCGTTTCCTAAATATCTCCACAGATATCCTACAAAGAAGTTCTCTTCACTATTAGTAATCCATCCACCTAAAGCAGGAATAAAATCATCCCAACCTGCGTAAATGAATGGTATCCTAGACAAGTCATAAAACGCCACAGCAATAATTCCACTTATCCATCCATGTACTATTAGATCTCTCAATTTTAAATCTTGAAGCAAGTGAAACGCGCATAAAGCAAGCAATAAAATATTAGGAAGGATCATCCAGCGTATACTAATCCACCCCATTGAATGCAAAGCTACTGAAGTCACAGGAAGAATTCCTGCCAGTAAAATTTGCGATAGAATGGATTTATGTATCGTTGGTTTCAAATTGAGCCTATATTAGGTTAATACAAAATAGTGTATTGGTTACTTCTTATTACACTTGCTTGTTTCTAAGGTTCAATTTCCAACTTATTCCATAAAAAATTATGGCTGAATTATTAAACGTAAGGATTCACTGAGTAAATGGACTTTATTCAGGTTTGCTTATAAAATGAATGATGACTATAATTCAGAAATATGCTTCAAAATATTTTTATCTGCATTGGTAAATTCAATTTTTCTTCTGGACATGACACGTTCAGCCACTTCATATGCTTTTTCCAATTTGAACTTTTCCATTGATTCCTTTCCTCCCCACGAGAAAGAAGGAACATGCTTAGGAGGAAATCCTCCATCAAAAACATTAGCGCAAACACCTACAACTGTTCCTGTATTAAACATAGTGTTGATACTACTTTTAGAATGATCTCCCATAATTAAACCGCAGAATTGTTGTCCAGATGGTATCGCTTCTTGTTCGTTGTAAGACCAAACTCTTACTTCACTGTAATTATTTTTTAAGTTCGAAGTATTGGTATCTGCACCTAAATTACACCACTCTCCTATCACGCTATTACCCAAATATCCATCATGTCCTTTATTCGAATACCCTATAATAACTGAATTTCCAACTTCTCCTCCAACCTTACTGTGTGGTCCTACTGTTGTAGGTCCGTATATTTTAGCCCCCATTTTAATAGTTGCATGATCACAAAGCGCAAAACCTCCTCGAATCATTGCTCCTTCCATGATGACGGCATCCTTGCCAACATAAATTGGGCCTTCAGTAGTATTCAGTATTGCAGCATGTACTTCCGCACCTTCTTCAATAAAAACATCTTCTTCTTCACCGATTAAAGTATTGCTTTCATGCAAAGGCTGAGAAGTTCTTTCATGAGTAATTATTGCGAAATCTTTGGCTATTTCTTCACCATTCAATTTAAAAATATCCCATGGTCTTCTAACAATTTCCACATCCATATCGTACTCAAGTAATAAACTTCCTTTAAGGATTTTTTGCATATTTGCGTCAGAACTTGGTAACGGATTGATAGCCAAAACTTCACCGTTCTTCATTAAAATCTGCTCTTTCTTTAATGCCAAAATTGTTTCCGCTAAATCTTGTGTGGGTAATAGTCCTGCATTAATTCCCAATTCCACTTCCCCATCTTCTCCTTGAAATTTTTCATTTAAATAATCCTTAGTCCTAACTCCAACTTCCTTTGATAAATAGATCTTCCATTTTTCTTGAATAGTTAAGATTCCCACTCTAAGGTGAGCAACCGGTCTTGTGAAAGTTAGTGGCTGTAAATTTTTATGTCCAGCTCCATCAAATAATACAATACTCATAATACGTAGGTTTGTCAGCGAAAGTAAACAAAAAAACCTTCATCCGAAAAATCGAATGAAGGCTTAAAATTATAATAAAGAAAGTAATTATCCTCTTTTATATCTAGTGTTGAATTTATCAATTCTTCCGGCAGTATCAACTAATTGTTGCTTACCTGTGAAGAACGGATGAGACATGTGTGAAATCTCCAATTTTACTACAGGATATTCAACTCCTTCGTGAACAACTGTATCAGTAGTTTCACAACAACTTTTTGTAATGAAAGTGTAGTCATTAGACATGTCTTTAAATGCTACTAATCTGTAATTTTCTGGGTGTATTTCTTTTCTCATTTTATATTCTCTTATAATATTTCGGGGTGCAAATGTACATTTTCATTTTAAACTGAACAATTTTACATTGTTTTTTTTCAGTTTTTTCGATTTTTTCTATCCATTTTTTGAACCGCTCAACAAATTTAAGGTTTTATAACAGGTATTAATAATATATTTGCAACTATTATTTAATGTAGAATTTTTCAAATGTTTCAAAAAGGTTTACTTTTTTCAATTTTGATTCTTGTCTTTAACTCATTTTCTTTTTTAGATCATGAGTCATATATGAGTGTTACCAAAATGAATTATAACCCTTCTACAAATACAATTCAATGTGAGATGAAAATTACTGCTCACGATTTAGAAAAAGCACTAAAACTTAATTCTGGACGCGCTGTTATCTTGGACAACCCAAGTATGGAGCAGTCAAACAACAATATAGTAAAGCAATACTTACAGAACAAGTTTTCTGTTAAAATCAATGACATTAAAACTTATGTAGATTTTGTAGGTTTTGAAGTTGAATTAAATGATAATGCTTGGATATATTTTGAAATTCCTTGCCCTAAAAGCATTACCGAAATAGAGGTAAGTAACCTTATTTTAACGGAAACTTTTGCTTTGCAGCAAAATGTCACACATATTACCCATGAAACTAGTACTCACAGTTTTGTTTTTACCAAGAATGAAACACATAACACTTTTAACTGGAATGAATAAGTTTAAATTATTGTCCACACTATTGCTTATTGGAAGCTTTTCTTTTGCTCAAAAAGAGAATTATAATGTCAATAAGTTCAAGCAACTAAATGAAGAATTAGCCACTCCAAACGTATATCGAACAGGTGGAGGTGCTCCAGGTAGTGCATACTATCAAAACAAGGCAGATTACAAAATGGATATTCAGTTGGATGATGCCAAGCAAAAAATTACTGGACATGAGACCATTACCTACAAAAATGACTCTCCAGACCAACTAGAATACCTTTGGATTCAATTAGATCAAAATAGAAGAGCAAATAGTAGCGACTCCTACAAGATCAGAACCGGAACAATGGAAGACGTCAGTCTTAGAAGTTTAGTTAGAATGGAAAATGACGACCTTTTCGATGGAGGTTTTAAAATCACTGAGGTAAAAGATGCTAACCAAAAAGACCTAAAATATGTGATTAACAAAACCATGATGAGAATTGATTTAGCTAAACCATTGCAACCAGGAGAATCATATTCATTTAACATCGGGTGGTGGTACAACATTAATGATAGAGCTAAAATTGGAGGCAGATCAGGGTATGAGTTTTTCGAAGATCAAGGAACCTACTTATATACAATTGCTCAATTCTTTCCTAGAATGTGTGTATACAATGACGTAACAGGATGGCAAAACAAACAATTCTTAGGTTCTGGTGAATTTACACTTCCATTTGGAGACTACGAAGTACATTTAACTGTCCCTTCTAATCACGTGGTAGCGGCTACAGGAGAATTACAAAACATAGACAAAGTCCTTAATGCAGAGCAAAAGGAAAGATTCGCTAAAGCAAAAAAAGAAGAAAATACTCCTGTGTTTATTATCACAGAAAAAGAAGCTATAAAAAATGAGAAATCAACAGCTAAGGGTACTAAAACATGGATTTACAAAGCAGAAAATGTAAGAGATTTTGGATGGGCTTCCTCTAAAAAATTCATCTGGGACGCTATGATTGTAAAACAAGAAACGAAAGATGTGCTTGCTATGTCTTATTACCCTAAAGAAGGGAATCCTCTCTGGGAAAAATACAGTACAAAAGCGGTAGCACAAACTTTGAGAACATATTCAAAGCATACATTTGATTATCCATACCCAGTGGCAATTAGTGTTCATACAGACAAGATTGGTATGGAATACCCTATGATATGCTTCAATGGTGGACGTCCGGAAGCTGATGGGACATATTCAGAAAGAACAAAATATGGCATGATAGGAGTTATCATTCACGAAGTGGGACACAACTACTTCCCAATGATTGTAAACTCTGACGAACGCCAATGGACATGGATGGACGAAGGGTTGAACACTTTTTTACAATTTCTAACAGAAAAGGAATGGGATAAAAATTACCCTAGTAGAAGAGGCCCTGCTTATCTAATTACTGACTATATGGGAGGAGACAAACAATTTATCTCTCCAATTATGACGAATAGTGAATCTATTTGGCAATTCGGACCAAACGCCTATGGTAAACCTGCAACAGCATTAAATATATTGCGTGAGACAGTAATGGGCAGAGAATTATTTGATTATGCTTTTAAAACTTACGCCACTAGATGGATGTTTAAACACCCTACTCCAGCAGACTTCTTCAGAACAATGGAGGATGCAAGTGCAATAGACTTAGATTGGTTTTGGAGAGGATGGTTCTACACTACTGATCATGTTGATGTAGCACTAACGGATATGAAGTATTTTAAATTGAGTACCAAAAACCCAACAATAGAAAACCCAATTATTAAAAATGAAAAGGATGCTATTTTTAATAATGACGTAACAACGGTACAGAACAAATCAGTGCCTAAAAGCTATATTGAAAGAGACCCTACTTTGGTAGACTTTTACAATAAGTATGATGAATTTGAAGTAACAGAAAAGGACAAAAAGAAATACCAAAAATTTATTTCATCCCTTACTGATCAGGAAAAGACATTAATTAATAAAGATCAAAACTTCTACGAATTGAGTTTTGAAAATTTGGGTGGTTTAGTAATGCCGATGATATTAGAATTTGAATTTACAGACGGAACTAAAGAATTACAAAGAATTCCTGCTGAGATTTGGGCGGTGGATAATTATAACATTTCTAAAATATTTATTTTTAAAAAGGAAGTAAAAAGTGTAGTAATGGACCCCTTCTTAGAAACAGCAGATACGGATACATACAATAACTCTTGGCCTAGAAACCCTAAGCCATCTAGGTTCGAATTATTTAAAGAAACGCATAAATCGTCAAACCCTATGCAAGAGCAAGGAGAGTAAAAATTCGCATAACTTACAGTTTAAATCCAATATGATTGATTCCCATTCAACGTATTGGATTTGCCTTTTATAAAAACCTTATAGACTAACTCTAGTAATTAGTTTACATTTAAAGTATAAAAATATGTAATTATGAAAACTCTATTACTATCGCTTCTCTCATTCGTTTGCTTATCACATTTTGGTCAATATCAAGTAGGTCATTATCAGATCACTTTTCAAGACCCTGAAAGAGCCAATCGAGATATTCAAACTGAAATATACTACCCCGCAACCACCGCTGGAGAAAGTACACCTTCCGCTACTGGTCAATTTCCGGTAATAGTATTTGGACATGGCTTTGTAATGGCTTGGAGCGCATACGAAAACCATTGGTTGGAGTTCGTAGAAAGAGGATACATTATGGTTTTTCCTAGAACGGAAGGCAATGCGTTCTCAACAGATCATCAGCAATTTGGATGGGATTTAGAATTCTTAGTTACTGAAATGCAAGCTGAAGGAAACAATTCGTGTTCTCCTATCTACAACCATGTGCATGCCAACACCGCCTTAATTGGTCATTCTATGGGAGGTGGCGCATCTTTTCTAGCTGCTGATTCCTTGTGTTCCAATGGCAACCTGAATATTAAAACACTAATTGGTCTTGCTCCTGCAGAATCAAGTTCTAATGGCGTTTCATCAATCAATTCATCACTTAGCATTACAGTACCTAGTGTTATACTTTCGGGAAGTCAGGATGGTGTGACTCCTCCAGTAGATCACCATATCCCGATGTACGATAATCTTGCATCAGATTGCAAAACATTTGTTTCTGTGACAGGTGGAGCACATTGCTATTTTGCCAACGCTAATTTTAACTGTGACTTTGGAGAAGGGACATCTTCTACTGGTATATCGATTACAAGAGAAGAGCAGCATGATGTTACTTTTTCTTTTTTAAATAATTGGTTAGACTATACGTTAAAGGATGATTGTAATGCCTTTCAACTATTTCAAGATAGTGTAAGTCAATCTAACAGAGTTACCACCAATCAAACTTGTGTTTCTAACCCTATTTCAGTAATCTCAGAAAGTAACGGAATTCTAACGAGTAGTATTTCAGGAATGAGTTATCAATGGTACCTGAATGGCAATGCTATCAGCGCTGCCAATGGTATTACCCATGTAGTATCAACTGCTGGTGACTATACTGTTGAAGTAATATTTTCAAGTGGATGTCCTACTGTTTCCGCCCCTTTTACCTACAATGGTTCTTCAGTAAACATTTCTGAAAACAACAAAAATTTTAATGTTTATCCTAATCCTACGAACGGTTTAGTAACACTTTCAGAGTTTTGTACCGTAGAAATTTACTCCATAGAAGGAAAAAGAATAAATCTCTTTACCAACATTAATTCTATTGATTTAGGTAATTATAACAGCGGTGTTTATTTATTGAAAATTGAAAATTCGTTTATTAAAATTATAAAGGAATAGGTTTTGGTTTAATTCTTTCCAATAGATAAAGCACTGAAAAGGCTTTAGCTTTAATATTAATGCTAAAGCCTTTTGGTATTTTTAAAACCGTATCAGATCTAAGTTCTTTTAGACTACCGCCTACAGTAACTATAGCATCTCCAGAAATTAAGTGAAGTAGCCCACCTAAGTCATTCCCTACATCTTTGACACTTTCATGTTTGGCTAAAGTAATCTTAGTCAATGCGAAATTGTCAATATTCATGAATGAGAATATTTCCGACTCTTTAGTGAACTGAATAGTTTCTAGTTTTGGTACTCCCTTGCCCATACTTTTTCATTTTTGATATAATCATACATAAACCTTATCACATCAATCGTAGATAAAATACCTATCAATCTTTCTTCAATATCTAATACAGGGATTGCATGAAACTTTTTATCAGTAAATAACGGTACCACATCATCCAAAAATTCATTTTCTTTAATGGTCACCACCGGAACTGTCATGAGGTTTTCGCACGGAATGTTCTTTTTATCCATTTCGGCAACTCTAGCTATATCGGTAACACTAATTAGTCCCACCACTTTTTCTCCACTCACCACTGGAAGATGCCTTATACCCATATCCTTCATAATAAACTCCGCTTTATGAATGGTGTCCGAAAGATTAAGTCTAATTGGTAACGGAGTCATAAATTTATAAACTGGGATTGCTGATTTCATTGTATTTGAATTTTATTATTTAATACTTCAAAAATCCAACTTTTATGAAACCTATCAACTAACGAATGACGTCTAAATAAATGATTTACATCAGATTTTTACTAATTTTGATCTATGCTCGATTCGCCAATAAATGAACCCAAAAATAGATTTAGATTTAAACCTGACTTCACCGCAGTAAACGGATGGGTTATTTTGATAATGTTAGCAGCTACAGTATTGTTCGGGGCAATATTTATCCTAAGCTATTATTAACAAAAAAAAGGACTGCCATAGCAGTCCTTTTTTTGTTTTTTGTATATTTTAAATATTAACTCAACACTAATTCAATATTTCCAATCGAATTAGTTTTCCTGATACTCAATGACTTTGAATAATTCAAAATGCTTTGTACCGTTGAAGTTTTTGGCTCTTGTATTTCATTGTTAAACAGTTCATTTCTGATTTGTTTTTCTTGTTGAATGAAATAAGTAAGTTGTTTTAAAGTAGAGTTTTTCTCCATACGCAATAATGTGGTTTAAATTATTAATACTCTAATAACGAGCGTAAAATAATCTTATTGCTTAAGGGGTAAAAAAACTTTTAAGATGCCGTTAACATAAGGTCCTTTTCTTCTATTAATTTTCTTAAATTAATCAATGCATATCTCATTCTACCTAAGGCAGTATTTATTGAAACGTCTGTAGAATCCGCAATATCTTTAAAGCTCATTCCCATGTAATGTCTCATCTTTACTACTTCTCTCTGATCATCCGGCAGTAATTCAACTAACTCCCTTACATCATTAAGTATTTGATTATAAATGATGTCGTCTTCCACATTATTATCCTCAATTTTTAATACATTAAAGATATCGAATTTGTCATCATCATTACCGCTTCCACGTCCAGCAATAGGCATTTTTTTATCCTTTCTAAAATGATCGATTACTAAATTATGAGCAATACGCATCACCCAAGGAAGAAATTTACCTTCCTCATTGTATTTACCGTTTTTTAAAGTTCTAATTACCTTTACGAAAGTGTCTTGAAATACATCATTCGCTAAATCTTCATCCTTTACCATTTTCATGATATAGCCGAATACTTTTCCTTGATTTCTTTTTAGAAGTTTCTCGAAAGCGCTTTCTTCTCCATTGATATATTGGCTAACCAATATCTGATCATCTACTTTTTCTTTATACATATTCCTATGATTTAGGTTGTAATTATGTTTAGTTCAAAGTAAATGTCTTATCTATACGCTTTCGGTTTTGATTTATACTTCAGTAACTCAAGATTATCTTAACAGTTGCCTACGTATTAATTTATTTACCAAAAATAGGTCAAAAGCATTGTAAAAAGCAAGAAAAAAATGATAAAAGTGGTTTTAAGTTTGACAAAAAACCGGAAAAAACAGCTGTTATCTTGAAGAATGATCGGCTATTGCTTTTACATAAAGGGCCTCATATAGCGGCAGAATCTTATCGATATCAAACCTTGAGGCTTCTTTATACGCATGCTTTTTAAACTTTGACAACTCTTCTTTGGATTTCAAAATTTCATAAGCATTATTAGCCATATCTTCTACATCGCCAACATCTGATAGGTAACCAGAAAAACCATGTGTCACAACTTCAGGAATACCGCCTGTATTACTAGCTATAACTGGCACTTTCGCTGCTAAAGCCTCTAATGCTGCTAGTCCAAAACTCTCAGTTTCTGAAGGAAGTAAGAATAGATCTGAAATAGCCAAGACCTCTATTGTTGATTTCAAACTACCTAAGAACACAATCTTATCACATAACCCCCATTCCCTGCAAGTTCTTTCTAAGATATTTCTTTCAGGACCATCTCCTACCAAAAGTAATTTTGCTTTAATACCTTTATCTAATAATCTTCTAAACACTTCTAATACGTCATGGACTCTTTTAACTTTCCTGAAATTGGAAATATGTGTGACCAAAAACTCTCCTTCAGGTGCATACCTTTCTTTGTACTTAATATTGTTCTCCAATTCATACTCCGAAAGTTTTATAAAGTTTGGAACGACTTCAATATCTCTATTGATATTAAAATGCTCATATGTATCCGCTTTTAGACTTTCTGAAACTGCAGTAACAATTGTTGACTTTTTAATCGAAAATGTAATCACAGGCTCAAAAGATGGATCCTTACCAACTAAGGTAATGTCTGTTCCGTGCAAAGTTGTGATAAATGGAATATGTATTCCCTCGTCCTTTAAAATTTGCTGAGCCATATATGCTGCCGATGCATGAGGAATTGCATAATGACAATGAAGTAATTCCAACCTTTCATATTTGACAACATCAACCAATTTACTAGTAAGTACTTGCTCATAAGGTGTATGTTCAAAAAGCGGATAATCACTAATTGATACTTCATGAAAAAAAATGTTCTCTCTTAACCTGTCCAGCCTAACAGGTAGACTATAGGTTATGAAATGAATTTCATGTCCCTTCTTTGCCAGTGCTTTTCCAAGTTCTGTTGCTACTACTCCACTTCCCCCAAAAGTTGGGTACAATACAATCCCTATCTTCATTCTATATACCTATTGTTCGAAGCAAAGATATCAGATAATATATAATTAAAGAACCGAATTCTTGCTTAAATATGAATTCAATTCTTAACTTTAAGTAGTATATTCGCAGAGCAAAAATTGAATTTTCTAGTTATGAAAGCGGACGAGTTAGCATTTAACAAAAATGAAGACGTAAATAAATTAAAAGTATCTGAGTTAAATCAGAAATTGGAAGAAGTTTATTTAGGAGGAGGTCAGAAAAGAATTGACAAACATCGCAGCAAAGGCAAAATGACTGCAAGAGAGAGAATTGCCTATCTGGTAGATGACGATAAACCTCAGATTGAAATTGCAGCATTAGCTGGAGATGGAATGTATGAAGAGCATGGTGGCTGTCCTAGTGGAGGTTGCGCAATTGTGATGGCTTACGTTTCAGGTAAACAATGTATAGTAGTTGCCAATGATGCCACTGTAAAAGCGGGTGCATGGTTTCCTATTTCAGGCAAGAAAAACCTGAGAGCGCAAGAAATTGCAATGGAAAATAGACTTCCTATCATCTATTTAGTAGATAGCGCTGGTGTTTACCTTCCTATGCAGGATGAAATTTTCCCAGACAAAGAACATTTCGGAAGGATTTTTAGAAACAATGCCGTTATGAGTTCAATGGGTATCACCCAAATTGCTGCAATTATGGGAAGTTGTGTTGCAGGAGGAGCGTACCTTCCTATAATGAGTGATGAAAGTTTAATTGTAGACAAAACTGGAAGTATCTTTCTTGCTGGTTCATACTTAGTTAAAGCAGCTGTTGGAGAAGTAATCGACAATGAAACACTTGGCGGGGCAACTACACACACAGAGATAAGTGGTGTATGTGACTACAAATCAAAAGATGATAAAGATTGTCTTGAAACAATTCAAAAAATAGTAGATAAAATAGGTTCATTTGATACCGCAGGCTTTGATAGAAAGAAGCCTAAAAAACCTAAATTGAATGAAAAAGAAATTTATGGCATCCTTCCGGAACTAAGAACAACACCTTATGATACCATTGAAATTATTAAAAGATTAGTCGATAATTCAGAGTTTACGGAATATAAAGAGGGTTATGGAAAAACCATTCTAACTGGATACGCTAGAATTGATGGCTGGTCTGTTGGTATTGTTGCTAATAACAGGCAGATTATCAAAAACAAAAAAGGTGAAATGCAATTTGGTGGTGTTATCTATAGCGACTCTGCGGATAGAGCTGCTCGATTCATTATGAATTGTAATCAAAAGAAAATTCCATTAGTATTCCTTCAAGATGTTACCGGATTTATGGTGGGTTCAAGATCAGAACATGGCGGCATTATTAAAGATGGCGCAAAAATGGTGAATGCTATGGCCAATTCAGTGGTACCTAAATTCACAATAGTGATGGGTAATTCATACGGTGCAGGTAACTATGCCATGTGTGGTAAAGCATACGATCCTAGATTAATTGTTGGCTGGCCAAGTGCGCAAGTTGCAGTTATGGGAGGTGGATCTGCAGCCAAAGTATTATTGCAAATTGAAGTTGCTAGATTAAAAGCCAAAGGCGAGGTAATTACTCCGGAAGCAGAAGAAGAATTATTAAGTAGAATAAAAGATAGATACGATAGACAAACCTCTCCTTATTACGCTGCTAGCAGAATTTGGCTTGACGCTATTATAGATCCTTTGGATACAAGAAAATGGATATCAATGGGGATTGAAGCGGCTAATCACGCACCGATTGAAAAGCCGTATAATGTTGGTGTAATCCAAGCATAAACTAGTCTATGAAAGTTGTTATTTACGGTAAACAATTCAATGAAGAAGCAGACAATTATGTTAAGTTATTGTACGCTAAACTTAGTTCCAAAGGAATTAAGACTATAACTCATGAAAAGTTCGCTAGTTTTTTAAAAACAAGAACTTTACCAAGTTTTAATTTCCCTACATACGCTAGTCCGAAAGACTTAAATAAAGATTCAATTGACTTTTTAATCACTATAGGTGGTGACGGTACCATTTTGGATACTATATCTTCAATTGGCAGTAGCGAGATACCAATTGTGGGCATCAATACTGGTAGATTAGGATTCCTTGCTAATAATGCAAAAGAAAATGTCGAAAACGTTATTGACTTACTAATAGCAAAAGAGTTTCGTTTAGAGAAAAGAAGTCTTTTAACTTTAAGTACGGAAGATGATTTGTTTGGTGAATACAATTTTGCAATGAATGAGATCACCATTCACAAAAAAGATTCATCCTCTATGATTAAACTGCATACATATGTGGATGGTGATTTTCTAAATTCTTATTGGGCCGATGGACTAATTATTTCAACTCCAACTGGATCTACAGCGTATTCTCTAAGTTGTGGTGGTCCAATACTAGACCCGAAAAGCAAAAACTTCATAATCAACCCAATTGCTCCTCACAACTTAACAGCAAGACCTATTATTATTCCCGATTCTGCCAAAATCATGGTAGAAGTTGAAGGTCGAGACGAAGAGTTTTTAGTAACCTTGGATAGTCGATCTAAAACCATAACAAATCGATATCAACTGAACATTTGCAAATCTGATTTTTATATAAATTTGGTACAATTTGAAAATCAAAATTTCTTCAGAACAATTAGAAACAAACTGTATTGGGGGCAAGATAAAAGAAACTAAATTTAGTGCAATTCCATTTTACTGTCAAAAAACTATTGAATTCTCAAAAAAAACCTTAGTTTTGTCTTTGATAATTACTGTATTCTAATGAGAACAATTTTATTTTTAGTATTAATCTCCTTAAGTTCCTTGAGTTATGCTCAGCATTGGAAATTCCTTAGACATGAGGTTTCCTTAGGCGTTGGTACTAGTCATTTCTTGGGTGAATTAGGTGGTGCTAACGATATAGGATCAAATGGTATCAAAGGGTTTAAAGATTTAGAATTCAAATTAACACGTCCTACAATTGCTGCTGGATATAGATTTTACCTTAGTCCAATGTTTGCATTGAAAGGTGACTTGACTTATGCGAGATTAAATGGTGATGATGCATTAACTACGGAGAGATTTAGACAAAACAGGAATATTCATTTCCGTTCTCCATTAATTGAACTTTCTGCTCGAATTGAGTTTTACCCCTTCAAAGAATACTTTGGTCACTTGTATAGAAATAACGGTGTTTTAGGTAAATCGGTAAATAGATTT
>CAJYBK010000045.1 GCA_913064955.1 uncultured Flavobacteriales bacterium | reverse complement strand
ACAACAAATCTCTACTTGAAATATTAGCTGAGCAAGTTCCGTCTGATCCATACGAATTGGGCGATTCTTTGATGACAGTGGATACAGCTATGATGAACAATATTTCATTTGAAACAAGTGAAAAAGACTCTTTATTAAGAAACAAAGTGGCTGAAAGTGAGAAATATGGATTTACGGTTAATAAAGAAAAGATGGGCAATGCATCAGATAATATTGCTGGTGTTTTCTTTTTTACGCCATTGAAAGGTGAAGTTAGTGGAGAAATCGACACGAAGAAAGGTCACTTTGGTATTGATATAAAATCTCCAGAAGATGAAGCCGTGAAGTCCACATTGGATGGAACAGTTATATATACAGATTGGAGTTCGGAAAATGGACATGTAATTCACGTTCAACATACGCACAACTTGGTTTCAGTATACAAGCATTGCTCTTATTTATTGAAAGCACAAGGTGATATAGTGAAATCAGGAGAGCCAATTGCTATAGTTGGTAATTCAGGATCTTTGAGTTTGGGTACTCACCTGCATTTTGAACTTTGGTATAATGGAGTTGCTCAGAACCCAAAGCAATTTATTAATTTCGAATAAGTTTAATAAATAGCCTTTAATCCTTGGTTTAAACGTTCAATACTTCGTATAATTCTTTTATGCTTTGTAGCAAATGTTTTTGCTTCTTCAATGTATTCTAAGTAGCCATTTCTTTGTGACACAGTCATTGAATTGAAAAAATCTAACGCCTCAGGATGCTCTGTGATTGCATTTTCAAATTCAATTGATTTAATAAGTTGTTTCGCTGGCTTCTTTGCTTTTGTTGAATTTTTCTTTTTTGAGGGTAAGTTTTCATTAATAAGAATGCCTTCAGAGTTTACGTCACTCAATTGTGATATTTTTATCTGTCCCATTGTTTTTGCTTTCGAATCAGCATTAAACAAAGACAAATTATTGCTCATTTTATCTCCTTTGTGAAACCATAAGGCTACATGCTTTTTAAATGCTCCAACACCTAGCAATAGTCCATTGTATTCGAAATGTGGCATTCCCCATTTAATACTTTCTACTAATCTGGAATCTGTTTCGACAACTACTTGTCTTACGGTAAAAAAGAGTTCTATTATGGCTTCATCCTTACCAAGTAGCATTTTCTCTGTAGCAAGATCGATAGGGCTCATTACACTCTTTCTATAATAGAAGCATAACCTTGACCTACACCGATACACATGGTTACTAATGCATACTTTTTATTTTGTTTGTGTAGTTCTAACATAGCAGTTTGAAGCAATCTAGCACCTGTCATTCCAAGCGGATGACCCAAGGCAATAGCACCTCCATTTGGATTGATTCTTGGATCATTGTCTGCCAATCCTAATGCCCTTGTACAAGCCAAACTTTGCGCTGCAAATGCTTCGTTCAATTCAATAATGTCCATTTGATCAAGTGTCAAACCAGCTCTTTTAAGTGCTTTTCTGCTTGCTTCAACCGGTCCGATTCCCATAATTCTTGGTTCTACACCTGCTACAGCACTACTCACGATTCTAGCTTTTGGAGTAAGGTTGTTTCTATTGGCAGCATCTTCTGAAGCTACCAAAATAGCAGCAGCACCATCATTTAATCCGGATGCATTCCCTGCAGTTACGGTTCCACCTTCTTTTCTAAATGCCGGTCTAAGTCCAGCCAAAGTGTCCAAAGTTGTATTGGCTCTAATGAACTCATCTTTATCAAAAATTATTGGGTCTTTCTTTCTTTGAGGGATACTCACCGCAATAATTTCCTCTGCTAATCTTCCTGATGCTTGAGCTTTTGCAGCCTTCATTTGAGACCAATAGGCAAATTGATCTTGATCCTCTCTACTGATTTTGTATAAGTCAACAAGATTTTCCGCTGTTTGTCCCATCCCATCAACACCAAACATTTCTTTCATTTTTGGATTAACAAAACGCCATCCAAAACTAGAGTCAAACATTTGTGCGTCTCGACCAAACGGTTTAGACACTTTAGAGATTACCCATGGTCCTCTAGTCATATGTTCTAGACCTCCTGAAATGTAAATGTCCCCATCTCCAACAGCAATAGCTCTTGCAGCATTAATTGTAGATGCCATACCTGATGAACAAAGTCTGTTGACAGTTTCACCACCAATTGTAATTGGCAGTCCAGCCAATAGTAAAGACATTCTCGCAACATTTCTATTGTCCTCACCAGCTTGATTGGCGCAACCAAACAACACATCCTCGATTTCTGATGTGTTTAATGAAGGGTTTCTATTGATTAGTTCCCTCATTACAATTGCTCCTAAATCATCTGTTCTTACTGGGCCTAAAGTTCCGCCAACATTTCCTATTGGTGTTCTAATCGCGTCTATTATGTATGCTGCTTTCATATGGTTGTCAATTTTATTTTTCGCAAGTTTCTTTTAATTTTTTCAATCCTAATTCAAAATCAGCGCCTAGAAATTTATCCATCATAGACCCAAAGATTCTACCCACTGGATTGTTTCCAGCATCTGACGTGAAGTCCCAAGTTGCTTTGACAAGGTTGTCATTAATTTTATCAATTTTTAAATTTACATAAGCGTCACCTCTACCTCCAAATTGTAAGAGGGATTTAACATTGGCATTGTCGGTAATGTCAACAATTTCCATTACTCCGTGACCAACTTTCTTAGGATGACCTTTCCATGTATATTTTGCACCTACACCAGAAGGAATGTCGTTGTAAATAGTTTCCATTTCTGGATCTTTATCAGTCCAAGGGGACCAGTTTTCAACGAATTTCTGAAGGTTACTAGCGTGTTCAAATACTTTTTCTGCGGAAGCGTTGATTTCAATTTCACGTTTCATATATGAATGTCTTGACTTTGTGAAGCCATATATGACAACTAAAATTGCGATTCCAACAATAACCGCTGCAATAATTAATAAAATATTCATAGTGTTTTAATTTGATAACAAAATTAACAAATTAAAACATCATTTAGGAAATGAAAGGAAATTCCTTATTTTAAGAATCTTCTATTGTGTATGATGTACCCAAAACTAACTAAGAAGCTGAATGGTTTTTCTCTAGCTTCATAATAATTGAAACTTGCACTTAGAGGCCCGATTGGAGAGTGGTAAATAGCACTTGCAGATCCAATCAAAGAAAGGCTCCCTAATGGTTTGTCATTATTTTGAGAACCATAAAAAGGTTGATTGTAACGGTTTTTGTCCAAAGGCAGGAAAGGTTGGAAGATGTATCCTTCTGCTCTTATGTCAATGTTACTAGTCACCGAAAAAATAGTTTGTAGACCTGGTGCCACCCAAAAATGAGTAGCGTAATCTTGAATAAACATAGCCCTACTTTCAGGAGTTGGCTGAAAACTAGGAGAAGCAATGACAGAAGCAGTAAAATTATCCAAAAAATCTTCCGTATACATGGCATTGGCTTCCAAACTTATACCGACATGAAGCAGGTTATTGAAGGTGAAGTATTTTTGAGTTTTTAAAGATGCATTAAAAAATTCTTGTGGTTTATCTGTGGCAGGAAATAGTAACTGGGAAGTACTTCCTGGAGTAGTATTTTCCGTTCCAGTGAAATAGGATAAATTAACATTGACTAGACTACCTTCCGATGCATATTGTTTTCTATTAAGATTAGATTGAGTGTATTCAAGATTGATTGTATGTCCCGATACTTCCGTTAAATCGGTAGTGTCGCTAGGCGTAAATTCGTCTGTTTGATAATACCGATTTTCTATACCTCCAAAAGCATATCCAGCGGACAATTTTCCAACATAACTGACAGGAAGAATTGCGTTTACACCTCCAAACCTTTCGTTTTCTACAATGAAAGAAGGTTTGGACTCCTCAAAAAAGGTAGAGAAACTTTTGAAGTAATCTAATCTGTTAAGGGTGAAAACACCTTCCAATTAAAAAGGAGTCTTAAAATTAAAATCTTGTTTGGTTGCCGCTCTTGCGGAACCGTTATACTTACCAAAATATGATTCTCCTGTTGCTTGAAAGCCGACTCTTCCTAGTCTTGAATACTTAAGCCCAATAAACCCAGTGTTAATAGGGTTGGAACTAAAAACTCCACCAAATTTTAGAGAAAAAGGTTTTTCAGGGTATATATCAAGAAGAAGGGTGTAATGTCCTGTTTCAGGATTGTATTGCGCTAAAGGGTAGATGAATTTAAGTTTCTCGTCAGCGATTAATCTGAAATACCGTTTTTTTAATGTTTCGACATCAATTTCCTCATTTTTATTGATTAAGGATTTTTTAATGTATTTACTTACATTTTCGTTAACGCCCGAAATGACAATGTCATCAAAAATAACAGGTTGGTAGTTACTGTAGAACTGTTTTCTTTTCAAATTAAGTTCTTCTGGTGTAACTCTTTCTTTAATTAAGATTTTTATTGAATCCATTAATGCCATAGTTGCATTATATCCAGCGTCAATAGCTTTGTCTCCTTCCGAAAACCCAAAAATACTGATAGGCTCTTCCGGTTCAATTAGGATGCCATTATCACACACAATAGAAGAAGGGTTTCTGTCGATGATCATCGTTTTGATTTGAGAGAATAAATCTTCTTCATCTGGTGGCGTAGTCGTGTCTGTAAAGTTGACTCCAATAATGATATCTGGATAAAACTCATCGTACATAACATCTGTAGGGAAGTTATTATACAAACCACCATCAAACATCAGTCTACCATTGATCTTAATAGGTTTTAGGTAACCCGGGTAGGTCATGGACGCCCTTACAGCCTGGTTTAAATGCCCAGAACTAAAAACAACTGGAGATTTACTGGTTACATCCGCTGCTACACAACGGAATGGTACAAAAAGGCTGTCAAAATCGTAAGCTACAATAGCGTTTATAGGAGAGTAATTTGTCATACTCTCAAAATCTAATAAAACAGGGTTGGTAAAATTGGTCGGGATAATCTTGGTCAAAGAGAAGTCCTTAGTCATTTTGATGTTGATCCACGAAGGGTCATCCACTGGTTTTCTATAATATTGAGAGAATTTCGGCTCAATTCCACCGGATGACATCAATTGAAATTTATCTGTCATGATCAATGAATCCATTATTTGAGGAGACCAACCAATAGCGTACATGCTTCCTACCATTGCTCCTGCACTGGTGCCGGTAATATAATCAATGGGGATGTTGTTTTCTTCGAGGGCCTTTAATACTCCAATATGTGCTAATCCTAATGCGCCACCTCCACTTAGAACTAATCCAACCTTTTGTGCAGTAAGCAAAGGCGCTGATAAAATTAAAATGAAAAGAAGAAAATTTTTGATTAACATCTTGGTGGGTAATGTTGTCTTGGTTAAACTTAACTAGTTTGCTTAAAGAACACCAAAATTGATAAAAAGTTGCATCAATAAAAAGTAATAATGGGAAAAATCTCAAAAAACTTTATAATTTTGATTCAATATCATTTGTAAAAAAATTATGAAAATTGGATTTGATGCCAAAAGAGCTTATCAAAATTACACGGGGTTAGGAAACTATTCACGTGATTTGTTGAAGAATCTTTTGGAGTATAATCCGAATCATCAATACCTGCTATATACTCCTAGAATAACGCAAAACCCCTCTCTAAAATTTCTTCAGAATCACAGTAATGTTGAATTGATTACCCCGCAAACGCAATTAGATAAAACATTCAAAGGCTTGTGGCGATCGGTTAACTTGGAGAAAACATTAGTTAAGGATGGTGTTGACATCTTTCATGGGTTAAGTAATGAAATACCTAGAAGAGGTAATGATAACAAGATTAAATATGTGGTGACGATTCATGATTTGATTTTTAAGAGATATCCTAGGAATTACAAGGCAATTGATAGAAGAATTTACAATACTAAGTTTAAATATGCGTGTAAAAATGCGGATAGAATAATTGCTATTAGTGAGCAAACAAAAAAGGACATTGTCTCTTTTTATGAAGTAGATCCTGATAAAATTGATATCGTTTATCAAACTTGTCATCAAAACTTCAAGAAAGAGTATTCTGAAGAAGTAAAAAAACACATTAAGTCTAGGTTTGAACTTCCCGAGAAGTTTATCCTCAATGTGGGAACCATCGAAACACGAAAAAACTTATTTGGCATTTTGCAAGCCACTCAACACATGAAGAATGACCTTCCAATTGTGGTGGTTGGAAGAAAGACGAAGTATTATAATTTCTTGAAGGTTCAAATGCAGAAATTGAAAATCGACCCGGAAAGATTTATTTTTTTAAAAAACGTTTCGATTGAAGAGTTGCCTGCTATTTATCAGTTAGCAAGTGTTTTTGTTTATCCATCTTTTTTCGAAGGATTCGGAATTCCACTTATTGAGGCACTGCACAGTAAAGTTCCAACAGTAACTACAAAAGGTTATTGCTTTGAAGAAGCAGCCGGACCAGATTCAAAGTACATAGACCCAAATGATCCAGAAGATATTGCACAAGCAATTGATCAAATATTGGAAAATGAAGAGATGGCAAATCTTATGCGTTCAAAAGGTAAAGATTATGTCAAAAAGTTCGAGCCCGAAATCTTAACCCAACAGTTGGTTGATGTATACAATAAGTTGTAAACCTTTATTCCATGAATGATATTATCAATGAAGCCCATCAGGTTCTGAAAACTGGTGGAGTAATCCTTTATCCAACTGATACAATCCCAGGTCTAGGGTGTGATGCTACAAATGAAAAAGCAGTAAATAGAATTTTTGAAGTCAAAAACAGACCAGAGAATAAAAGTATGATTCTGTTGGTTAGCAATGAGGGTATGTTGCAGAGATACGTGGAAGAAGTGCCAGAAATTGCATGGGATTTATTGGACTATGCAGATAAACCAACTACATTGATTTACCCCAAAGGGATCAACCTGCCAAAAGTTTGTTTAGCACCAGATGGCTCCGTAGGAATTAGAATGGTTAAAACAGGATATTTGAATAAACTTATTCAAAAGTTAGGTAAGCCCTTGGTTTCAACTTCCGCAAATTTTTCAGGAGAACCAAGTCCATTGAATATGGAAGAAATACATCATGGTTTGTTAGATAAAGTAGATTTTGTAGTAAATTTGCCGTCCGAAGCGATAAACAAGGCGTCAGCCATCATAAAATTGGAAGTCAACGGTGTATTCAAAATCATTAGAAAATAACTCTTTAGCAATAGAGGAACCTATCAAATCTATTTTTGAAAATGTGGCCAAATGCAGTAAGAGCATTGGTCAGCCGGTTTTTGTGATAGGAGGTTTTGTGAGAGATTTGATATTGGATAGGCCATGTAAAGACTTAGATTTTGTAACAGCCGGAAGTGGAATAGCGCTCGCAGAAGCAGTGGCTAAGACCATGAAGACTAATAAAATTAGTATTTTTAAAAACTTTGGAACTGCCATGATTAATCATCAAGATTATGAATTGGAATTTGTCGGGGCAAGAAAAGAAAGTTACGATAGAGGGTCAAGAAAACCAGTTGTGGAAGATGGTAGTCTTGAAGACGATCAGAAGCGAAGAGATTTTACAATTAATGCATTGGCGATTGACTTAACGGAAGCCAACTTTGGTAACATAGTAGATCCTTTTAATGGATTAAAAGATATTGAAGATAAAGTCATAAGAACCCCTTTAGACCCTGATATAACATTCTCTGATGATCCGCTGAGAATGTTGCGAGCTATCAGATTTGCTTGTCAGTTGGGTTTTCAAATAGAGAATGAATCTATGGAGGCCATTTCTAGAAATGCCCATCGATTGGAAATAATTTCTAAAGAGAGGATCATTGATGAAGTCAATAAAATGATTCTTTCACCTAATCCTTCACTTGGGTTTAAGTTAATGTTCAACACTAAGTTACTTCATTTGTTTTTCCCAGAAATGGTGAAACTTCATGGTGTAGAAGTGATCAATGGTATGGGGCATAAGGACAACTTCTATCATACTCTAGAAGTGTTGGACAATATTAGTAAAAACACCGATGATTTGTGGTTAAGATGGGCAGCTATTATGCATGACATAGCAAAACCACCAACTAAAAGGTTTCACCCAAAGATAGGGTGGACTTTTCATGGGCATGAGGACAAAGGTTCTAGAATGGTGCCTGGGATTTTCAAAAAGTTGAAACTACCATTAGATGCGAAAATGAAGTATGTGCAGAAATTAGTATTACTGCATTTAAGACCGATAGCGCTTACGAAAGAAACGATTACAGATGCCGCTTTGAGAAGGTTGATTGTGGATGCCGGGGATGATATTGAGGATTTACTTACGCTTTGTCGCGCTGATATTACTTCCAAAAACGAAGATAAAGTTAAGAAGTATTTGAAACGTTTTGATGAGGTAGAACAAAAACTGAAAGACGTAGAAGAGAGGGATGAACTTCGAAATTGGCAACCACCAATAACTGGTGAAGTTATAATGGAAACATTTGGATTGTCTCCTTGTAGGCAAATTGGTGATGTGAAGAAAGAAATACGTGAAGCAATATTGGACGGAAAGGTGGAAAATAATTATAAAGCTGCGTTTCAGTATATGCTCGAAGTTGGAAAGGAATTAAACTTGACTGTGAGTAGCGATACTCAAAAAGATTAACTTTGTAAAAAATTAGCGATAAAACCGATATGCAAACATTTGTTTTAAGAGTGGTAGTGGATACTGAAGAGGATATTTTTAGAGATATCGAAGTAGCTGCTAATCAAAATTTTGAAGATCTTCATGATGCAATTGTACATGCATTTGATTTTGCTGGAGATCAAATGGCTTCTTTTTACATGAGTAATGATCAATGGGAAAAAGGAAAGGAAATTGGTTTAATGGACGTTAGTCATTTTGAAGGAGACACTAGTTTTCCT
Organism: uncultured Flavobacteriales bacterium; assembly: GCA_913064955.1. GTDB lineage: Bacteria > Bacteroidota > Bacteroidia > Flavobacteriales_D > Parvicellaceae > Parvicella. Next base: position 8,910 of record CAJYBK010000045.1, on the reverse strand, counting down.
TCTATGAAGAATACATTGATATCGGAAGAAGTTTCTGAAAAAAATCAAAAAATACTTTACGTTTATGACTTTCTTAAAATGTGGATTTTCTACGTGGAGGTTGTTCAGATAAACGAAATAAACCCAGAAATTACTTATCCAGCTATTGTGAGAGAGTTTGGTGAGTCACCAGATGAGAACTCCAAAGAGATAGATGATTTATTAGCCGGCATTGACTTAGGAGGAAAAAAAGATGAGTTTGATGATGACTTTGACGATGACTACGATGATGACTTTGACGATGATGATCCGTTTGGAGAGTTTGAGGATAGTTACGATGAATATTGATTTTGATTAAAAATATTTGAAGAATTCAAAAACTTTTAGTTAATTTCGCAGCTCCCAATAGGGAAAGAGGGTCTCTTGGCCGAGTGGCTTAGGCACTGGTCTGCAAAACCAGTTACAGCGGTTCGAATCCGCTAGAGACCTCTAAGGAGTCTTGACTATCAATTAGTTAAGACTCTTTTTTTGTTTTTTACCCCACGGTTTACCCCACATTTAACAAGTGCCTTATTAAATTACTTCTTAACCTTTAACGCTTTCAATATCTTATTATCATCAATCAAAACATCTCTCATTAACAGGTTCACAGGGAATGTACTATGTTTTGCAAGTTTAAAACCTTCCCATATATTTTCAAGTACTTCACTTGTGATTAGAGAAAGGTTTAATTCTAAGTCCATTTCACAATTCATTACAAAATCCTCCGAGAAGTCAGGAGCAACAAGTAAAGTTTTCATTACTCTGTAATTATTGTTTGTTACACTCTTGTGATAAGACTTGATTTGTCGAGTAACTGACGAAAACTTATTGTAATTACTAGATTTTGCAGTTTTACATTCTACAATTATAACTTCATTATTACCTAGATTTAGCAATATGTCAATTTTATCCTTTGAAGTATTGAGTTGAGTCTTTAGTTCTTCATCTACATTGAAGCCTAAGTCATTAAACATGATTCTAGTTAACTCTTCATATACATTTCCAAACTCTGATGTTGGAATATCAATTCCATTGTTTTTCAATTCTGCAAGGTCTCTATTTCCAATAAGAATAAAGTTCTCTAGAAGTAAGTTCTCTGAGTCTGTGTAACTGTCTATAATATTATCAATTACATTACCTCTCGATTTTATTTCTTTAACGTTTGCAAACTCCTTTAAATCGGCAACTTCAATAAGTTCTAAAACATCTCTAGGTTTAATATTATAGTTCAATAGGATTTCACTATCCAGTACATTCTCTTGTTGCAATTCAAACTCTTCTCTTAAAAGTGTATTAACTTTTGGTAGAATTGTTTTTAAATCTAAAGCTAGTTTATGATATCCTTCAATTGAAATGCCGACTCTTTCATCTTTTTCTAACTCATTAAAGTGTTCAACGATTAAATCAATCTTATCTTCAATTGTAGTTCCTTTTGGTTTGATTCCTTGCCCCTCCATGATAGAATTAATTTCCTTCTTTCTGTCAGAAACTAAAACATCTTCTTTGAAAATATCATCTCCTAGACAATCATAGATACTAATGCCTTCACTCAATATTCTTTTAATCTTTTGTTTAGAATCAAGTTTGTGATCTATGTTATGCTTTCTTGCAATTAGATTTATAACAGAGTCCTTTTGAGATAACAATATCCTTCTAAAATATTTGTCCGCAATGTAACGACCTCTTATTTCACGTAACATTCTAACCATTTCGTCTGGAATGTAAACAGTATAGTTTTTCTTAGAGTATAACAATACACCTAAATCTTTTAAATCCTTTATGATGTCATCAATATCTCTAGTGTGAATAGGTACAATATTATATGTAATCAATCTAATTTCTTCATTCGATAAACCAAGAGATTTGCCTAAAACTTTTAAAATTGAATATTCATCATGAGTGATTTTGTAATCTTGATTATTTTGACCGTCATTTTCAAATGCAATTCTTGTACAGTTTCTATAAATCTTGTAATCTCTTAACCTTTGAGGGTTGATGTTTTTATCCTCATTATCGATTAACTCATTAAACGCTTTAACATTATTCTTTAGGTTTTTTAGTTCGGAATTATAGAGAGATAAAAACCATTCACGAGACATAATACAATTACCGTCTCTAATAATAATGTCGATTAAAATATCTAGTTGACTTAATGAGTTTTCTAAAGTGCTTTCAATTAATTCTTGATAGTCTTTAGTAGTTAGTTCGAAAAGTTTAGAAATGTTCTCATTATCGACATTCTTTAACTCTCGATTATTTGTGTTAATTATCTCACTTACTTCTAAACTACTATTCTTTTCAACCAAAGTATCTAGAATCTTATAGAAAGAGTTCTTTTCAAGAGTATTTGTGTTATCTAGTACGCTTAATAATTTCATGATGTGGTATTTTTTTCGAAGTTAAAAAAATCATACTACATTCTTAAAGTCATTTTTATTTATTTACATAAATAGGCGTGTTACTCTTTTAAACTTCTGTTGTCTCCTATTTGATTTGACGTATAGATTTTTCATTTATTTTCCTACTGTCATATTCATTTAATCGAAGAATTTAAGTCGATGGTCATAAAAACAATACTATAACATCCTATAATAGTATATTTGAAAAAAAAACAACATGAAAAAATTACTTATTCCCTTTTTAATGGTTTTGGGCGTGGCTTTCGCCTCATGTGAGAAAGAAAGTTCAGAAGATGTAAATCAAGATAAGATTTATACCGATTATGAGCTTTTTTATAATAAAAACACGGACAAAACGGTTGCTGTAGCCAAGTTTAAGTTTGGTGGTCCAACAGGTACAATTCTTGAGTTGAGCAATGGAGCAACTGTCTCATTTAATGGAGATAACTTAACTTATAATGGTTGGTATGCAGGACACGTAAAAGAGTATGCAGGTTTACTTACCTCTGGAACCTTCTCGTATACAGATGTAGATGGTAACACTTTTACAAATGCAACACCTTCCATGGATACGATTGCATTTGAAGTAGGCTTTGATACGATAGTAAAGAGTCAAGCCAATACATTAACATGGCAAGGAAAGAGTCTTGCGGCAAATGAAGCAGTGGGTGTTTTTGTAGGGTCTTGGACTTGGGGTCAAGATGCACTTTTTTACCAAGCGCAAGTTGGGGCTACCAATATCGTGATGGGTATAACACAATTGGCTAATTTGGCTGAAGGAAGTTCTACGGTATACATGGACAGAACCAAAGATGTTACACTTTCACAAGGAACTTCAGAAGGAGGAAGAATTAGAAGTAAATATAGAGGAACTAATGTTCAAGTGCAGGTTGTTCCTTAAAGAGAAATATCGAGTATAAAAAAGGGGGCGATTGCCCCCTTTTTTGGTGCCTTTGTTTTAGTTATTATCAAGGCTAAAAAATATTTTAAAATGGGTACCGTTGTCATTGTAGTACTCCACATAGCCTGATATCTGTTCTGAAAGTGCTTTAATAATTTCCATGCCCAAAGTTTCCGATGTCTCAAAGGAGAAATATGTAGGTAATCCAATCCCATTGTCTCGAAAGTCCATTTCACATTGGCTTTGGTTCTGATTTAATGAGATAGTAATGGAAGGCTTCTCAATGCCGGAAAATGCATGTTTGAAAGAATTGGTGATCAATTCTGTAAAAATTAGCCCTAGCGGTACTGCTATATCTGTGTTCACATTGATAGAGTCTCCATTAATTGCGATTTGAACGGGCGCCAAGTTATTTTCATACATGTTAAGTTGGTGTTCTGATAACTCTTGGAGGTAGTTGACTAATTCTACTGATGTATAATTGGAAGATTGATAGAGTTTTTGATGCACCAGCGCAATCGCTTGAATCTTATTTTTACTTTCGTCCAGAGCTCTAATAGCATTCTCATCTTCTAATTGATGACTTTGAAGATTCAGTAAACTAGATATAATCTGTAAATTATTCTTGACGCGATGATGTATTTCTTTTAATAGATTTTCCTTCTCCTTCAAAGCGGTATCAATCACTTTGTTTTTTTCTTCAATAGCGTCACTTTTTTCTGTCAATACCTGATTGATACTTTTAAGTCTTCTGTACATGATTAACCCAAAAATGATTATCACAGCAATTCCTATAAGAATTACATAGATGAAGCTCTTGTAGTAAAGCGTTTCTAGGTCAGATTTCTCTGCTTTGGATTGATATAGTTTATTCTCTGCCTCAGCAGTTTTTAATTTTTGCTGTTCAAAATAATAATGTTCTAGTTGAGCAACTTCTTTTTCTTGATATAAAATTTGCAAACTATCCTTATAATTGGAGTACTTTTCATGGTAGTGCAAAGCATCGTTGATCTTCCCACTTTCTTTAAAAACTTCATATAACCCAAATAAGGCCCACTGAATATCTATTCCACTATTAATCTCATTGGCAGTGCTTAAACTTTTGTAATAGAAATCCGTTGATTTGGGGTAGTTTTTGGCGATTTTGAAAAGTTCCCCTAAGTTGTAATAAACCATGGAAATGTCTGTTTTCCAATTCTTTTGTTGATATAACTCTAAAGACTTGGTGTAGTACTTTTCGGCATTATCCCATTCTTCAAATTCCACATAAACTGCTCCGAGATTGTTCCACAAGTCTGCAATAAGTCCAGTGCTATCTATCCAAAACTCTTCTGATTTTTTATAACTAGAAAGCGCTTCTTTCAAATTGCCCTTGTCGTACAAGACAATTCCCAATCCTGAGTATGCATAACTTAGTCCAATACTATCTTTAATCGAGGCAAAGTTTTCAATTGCAAGGTTGTAATTTTTTATGGCAGAAGGAGAGTCGCTTAACTCGCTGTAAATGTGCCCTTTAATTAGATTGGTTGTTCCAACAAGTGAGTCAGTAAATGTTCCAGATTGAAAGGTGGTGTTTTTTAAAATGGTAGAAAGTGCAAGTTTAGTTTTACCTACTTCTTTATACACCATTGCCAATTGATTGCCACTTTGAATGATTTTAATGGTGTCCTTTTCTCTTAAACTGATGTTATATGCCAGCACGGAAACAAACATGGCGCTGTCAGGGGCGACCACTCTGTAATATTCTGATAGATGGTTTAAGTTCTCTATGGAATCTTGATAATTTTTAGAGTTTTCTACCTTTTTAATAAGAAGGTTAACATCTGATTGCGCCTTCAAACATGAGGCCAAAAGAAACATAACTATTATGAGGTAGATTTTCATCATAGAGGTTCAAGGTACAAAATTTAGCATTAACTTGTTTAGCGCAAATAAAAATTAGATAGTTGAATTCTTTTAGATTGATTGCTTAAATTTGTTTTAACCAATGCTAATGTTAAATATTCCATCACCCATACAAGTCCTAGAATTACCCTTGCTGAAAGAAAAAGGGTTGAATTTGTATGTCAAAAGAGATGACCTCATCCATGATTTAATCAGTGGTAATAAATGGAGAAAGATGAAATACAACATTGATAAGGCAAAGCACAAAAACTATGATGGAATACTCACTTTTGGCGGTGCGCACTCCAATCACATTATAGCTACAGCTTTCTTGTGTAAGCATAATCAGTTAAAGTCCATAGGAATAATTAGAGGAGATGCTCATGTAGAGAAAAGTAACACCCTGAACAAATGCGAAGAGTTGGATATGGAACTGTCTTTTGTAAGTAGAGGTGACTACAAAGAGAAAGATAGTGCTCAGTATATAGAAAAACTACAATTGGCATATCCAAATTACCTTATTTTACCGGAAGGAGGAGCTAATGAAGCAGGCGTAAAAGGATGCGAAGACATTGTTGCTGAAATAGATGTCGACTTTGATTTTGTCACTGTTGATTGTGGCACAGGAGCCACACTTGCTGGCATGGTCAGGGAACTAAAACCACATCAAAAGGCCATAGGTGTTCAGGTTTTGAAAGGACGGGACTTTATTTCGGAAGAAGTGCTCAAGTTTTCTCCGAATACTGCCGAGAAGTTTGAAGTGTGGACGGAATATCACTTTGGTGGATATGCTAAGTACAAAGATGAATTGTTAGATTTTATGAGATGGTTTTGTAAGGAGACCGGCATAAAGTTGGATCCTATTTATACCGGTAAGCAGTTCTTTGCTGTTTTTGATCAAATTGACAAGGGTTATTTTCCTAGAGGCACCAATATTGTTCTGACTCACACAGGAGGTTTGCAAGGGATAGAAGGGTTTGAAAAAAGGTATGGTGTTAGAATTTACTAACCAAAGAACATATACGACAACAGAATTGCAGCGATAATGCCTGCTAAATCTGCCATAAGACCCGCTGTAACGGCATATCTAGAGTTTTTAATACCAACGGAACCAAAATATACGGCAAGCACATAAAACGTGGTCTCTGTTGATCCTTGTAAGGCGGCAGCCATCTTACTTCTTATGTCTTCAATTCCAAATTGGTCAAAAACTTCTAGCATTGCACCTCTTGCACCACTTCCGCTCAAAGGTTTCATAAAGGCAACTTGCAATGTGTCAACAAATTCTAAGCGAGTAAAAAACAAGCCGAAAAACCACTTTAATCCATCTATAAGGTATTCCATTGCGCCAGAAGCTCGGAAAACACCAATTGCAACAAGCATCGCCACTAAGTAGGGAATAATTTTTACAGAAGTTTGAAAACCTTCTTTGGCGCCATCAATAAATGTCTCATAAACATTGATTTTTTTACGAAGTCCAAGCACAACAAATATGGCAATGATAGTGAAAAGCATACCATTTCCAATCACAGAAGAATAAGTAGAGATTTGATCTGGAGTCATTTGCATAAAGGACCAAATGATAAAACCAATAACAGCGGAGATGGCACCTAAATAGGTGAGAATTGTTTTGTCAAAAAGACTAATTTTTTGCCAGATGGAAACCGTTATCAAACCAACAAGAGTGGAAAAGTAAGTGGCCAAAAGAATAGGTAGAAAGATGTCAGCAGGATTTAATGCATGCGCGGAAGCTCGAAGAGCCATAACCGAAACAGGAATTAAAGTAAGACCTGATGTATTTAGCACTAAAAACATGATTTGAGAGTTCGAAGCAACTGTTTCAGATGGATTTTCTTTTTGAAGTTCCTTCATTGCCTTTAGCCCTAAGGGAGTGGCAGCATTGTCAAGTCCTAGCATGTTGGCTGAAAAGTTCATCACCATTGCGCCATGAGCAGCATGTCCTTTAGGTATCTCTGGAAATAGTTTAGAGAAAAGTGGTCCGAATACTCTTGCCATTCCATTAACAGCTCCACCCATTTCACCTATTTTCATAATACCCAGCCATAGGGTCATAATACCAATTAAATAGATGGAAATATCAACACTTGTTTCAGCCATGTCGAAAGTACTTTTTACAACTGTAGAAAAGACTTCTTTGTCTGCAGTGTCCATAATAGTTTCTAACCCCAAAGAATCTCTGAAGTAGTAAAGGATTGTCCTGATCAAAGCCACCAAAAAGGCAATGAGAAAAAAACCTATCCATATGTAGTTAAGTACCATTTAGGTACAAAGATGCATTAAAATAAAGAGAGATTAACTTGACTAATTACAAGTTTTAACGAAGTTTTTCAACAATACTAATCCTTGAACGCCACTTACTTCAGGATGAAACTGTACACCAAAAATAGGTTTGAAGATGTGCTGCATAGCCTCGACCTCACATGTAGGAGAAGAAGCAATCAATTTGAAGTTCTCAGGTAGGTTGATTTCTTCACAATGGTCTTCTCCCATAATGATTTCATCTTTCAATTCATTGAATAGCGAGGAAGAATTGACTATTTCTAGTGCTTCCACACCTCTGGCTTCTTTCCCTGTTTTAACTTCAGCACCATGTAATAGCCCCAAAATCTGATGGCCAAAACAAATACCTAATATCGGTTGTTCGAATTCGGTCATAAACTCAAAACTCTCCAAATAAGGTTGAGGATCATTGTCAGCAATAAGTGAAGGGTTTCCACTTATGATAATGCCTTTTGCTTTAGCAATATTCTTTGGTAGCTTATCCCAAGCATATACTTCAGATTCTGCATTCAGTTCTTCCAAACATCTTTCAATGTCTTTTACTTTAGAACTGCCACAATCTACGATGACTATTTTGGAATTAATTTGATTCACAGTGATCTTTTCAATGCTATCATTTTCATACATGCAATAGCGCACTCAATACCTTTGTTGCCATGCTTACCTCCAGACCTGTCTATGCCTTGTTGTTCCGTGTTGTCTGTTAAAACACCAAAAATTGCCGGCTTGTCGTATTTGAGACCAACATTCATGATGCCTTGCGTAGCTCCATGACATACAAAGTCAAAGTGTTTTGTTTCTCCTTGAATTACGCTTCCTAAGCAAACTATACCATCCACCATTACTCTTTCAAACATATGTTGCGCGGCTAGTGCTAACTCAAATGTTCCTGGCACCCATTTTACATGAATGTTTTCTTCCAAAACACCGTTATCTTTTAGCGCTGCGATTGAACCTTCTAAAAGGCCGTTAGTGATGTTGTGATTCCATTCTGAAACTACGATGCCAATAGTCATATTTGCTCCGTTAGGAATAGACGCTTTGTCGTAATAAGAAAGATTTTTGCCTTCTGTAGCCATTTAATAAAGTGGGGAGCGAAAAAAAGTTTAAAGAAATATTTTATTTTAAATCATATACAGATGTACCTGCTTTTACAAGAACTAAGTTCTTTTCAGCATCCGCTTTAAGAGAAGAAAAAGGGAAGTTCTCTATTAAGTCAGTATATAATTTGGCAGCAACATCATATTTTTTTGTCAATTCATTAGCGTTAGCCAATTTCATCATATACAAAGGTGCTGTCATTTCATTTTTCGGTCTTCTATTGTAAGCTTGCTCATAATAGTTGATTGCATCTGTTACTTTATCTAAGTCCATACTTGCATCACCACAAGCACCTAATGCCAA
>CAJYBK010000044.1 GCA_913064955.1 uncultured Flavobacteriales bacterium | reverse complement strand
ATCCCTATTTATGGGGTTTTATCCTTTACAATCTAATCGTCCTAGTAATAATGTTTTTAATCTGGAAGAAGGTATTTTTGAAAATGAAAACGCAGCTTCTCCCTTTCACCTTAACAAAGAAATATCCGCTTCCTTAGCTGCAGTTTTGAGCCATGGCGCCAACAATGAAACTATATCTAAACATATCAGATTTCAACTTTTAGATGGGTTAGTAACCTATTACGAACTTCAATTAGGTCTAAAATCACATTCATTTCAATCCCATGAAATATTAAAAACAGTATTTTCGTAATATGCTAGAAAAGTTTCATACCAAAGGACTCATTGAAGCAGGCTGTGATGAAGCAGGAAGAGGCTGCTTAGCAGGTCCAGTAGTTGCAGGTGCTGTAATACTGCCAGCTAACTTCTCTAACATACTTCTAAATGATTCTAAAAAACTTACAGATAAACAACGGTATAGTCTGCGGCCTATCATTGAGAAAGAGGCAATTGAATATGCAGTAGGTATTGTGAGCAATGAGGAGATTGATGAAATCAATATCTTAAACGCCTCTTTCTTAGCAATGCATCGCGCTATTGACGATCTGGGGATGGCTCCAGAGAGTATTTTAGTGGATGGTAATCGTTTTACTCCATATAATGACATTCCTCATCATTGCATTATAAAAGGAGACGGGAAATATATGAGTATTGCTGCTGCGTCTATTCTCGCTAAAACTTATCGTGATGACATTATGCAGATGCTTCATCAAGATTATGATGGCTACGGTTGGAATAAAAACATGGGGTATCCCACCAAACAACATCGCGAAGCTATCAAACTACTTGGCAGTAACGAACATCATCGCATGAGTTTTAAATTGCTTGCAGACGAATAAATTATTTTCTGCTGAAAATATTATATTTGATTATACAGTAAATAGCACGAAAACCATCTTTCCAACCTATTTTCTTTCCTTCTTCATAGGTTCTCCCGTAGTAAGATATTCCCACTTCATAGATTCGAATTTCAGGCACTCTAGATAATTTAGCAGTTAATTCTGGTTCAAAACCAAATCTTTTTTCTTTTAGATTTAAACTCTGAGCAATATCTGTTCTAATAAGTTTGTAACATGTTTCCATATCCGTTAAATTCAGATTAGTAAACATGTTGGACAAGTTGGTTAAGAATTTATTCCCTCTAGAATGCCAGTAAAAAAGTATTCTATGCGGATTTCCTCCTAAGAATCGAGAACCATATACCACATCAGCAAACCCGTTAACCACAGGTTTTAATAAATCATTGTATTCCTCTGGATCATATTCTAAATCGGCATCTTGAATGATTAAATAATCTCCAGTTGCCAGTTCAATTGCTTTGTGTATTGCCGCTCCTTTACCTTGGTTATTAGGCTGTGAAAAAAGTTGAATATTTAGAGCTGGATTCTCACTTTGATACTTCTCTACTGCAGCTACAGTTTCATCAGTTGAACAGTCATTCACAATGATAATTTCTTTTTGTATTTCCCCCACTAAAGCCACCTCTTTCACCTTGTCGAGAATTAAGTGAATAGTACGCGCCTCATTATACGCAGGAATAAGAATAGAAAGCTTTTTTATCAATGACATACTCTAAATTATGCGCCAAAGATACTCATTCATTGAAATTAAATGAATATAAAATAGCTTCAACTTCTCTCAAGTATTCCATCTTTCGGAAGTGAGGCGCATAAACATACCCTTCCACAACTACAATACGCTGTTTCTTTTCATCGTAGGTGGTCAAAGAAATAAATGGACCTCCCATAAATGCATTGTGCATTTTCCATACTCCACGGGTTTCTTTCACATAGTAGTCGCCCACCATTTTTTCCGTAGCCTCAATTCCATATGCTCTTTCGGTTTTCATATAACTTCCCTCGATAAAACCAGAAACATATTTCTTTGTTGTAGAATCTCTTTTGTCCAATATTTTCTCTAGACTAAATGCAAGACTATCTGTGTAAGGATAAGAATAGCAAAGAATTCCAATTTGTATTTCATGATCTTGTCCATCTGCGTATCGTTCACGCATTTGTCTCATCCACATAAAATCATTGTAATTGGCTGCAATGATAAAATTGCTTGGAATATCTATATTTACCCCCAAAGTAATACCTAATTCTTCATTGATTTTGGCACTCCTCATGCCTTTAAACTTTTTCTTAAGGATATTGCTAGTCTGCTGCATGTACTCATTTAAAAGAAAGTCTCCGCCCTTCTCCAACAACTCCACCGCTGCTTCTTGACTAGGAGCCCTAAGCGTATACATTACTTGGCCAATGGCGTATAAATCCTCCCTTCTCTCTGATATGTAAGCTTTTTTATTGGCAGGTGAATCGCCAATTTCAATGATCAATACTGAATGATGCTGATTGGTCCCTTTACCAAATCCTTGATTGGTAATGACGCTCATTTACATTAACGATTCTGGCTGCGGAAGCGACAACACTTCCTTTTCGAAAACACTTTTTAACTCGGTCATTACCGGACCTTGCCAATACTTCTTATCCATCACTACTACTACTTCCCCCAAATCTCCTTTGGCTGGTGGCAGAAACTCCTTGGGATTATACGGTGTTTCCTCACATGAAGTGAAAAACATTAATCCTAAAAGACTCCAAACCGTTATTTTGAGTAGTAATTTCATATAATTCTATTTTAGTGCAAAGGAGGTGCTTCCTATTTTATTGCCTTCGCAATATATCTCAACAATATAGGTTCCTTTTTCAATTTCTTTTTCCAATTCATAATAAATACAAACATCTGTATTTTGATTCTGATAATTAATCTGTCTAGATATACAAGCTTGACCATCTTTTCCTCCCATATTAAAGTAAACTGGCTTCTCCCCGACTAATTCACTGGATGATGGCTCTATTACTCGCATATATAATGTTTTTGCCTCAGCCTTAGCTATTTTATTTTCTATCACAGTGAAACAAGCCTTAATTTGATCTGCTCTGTTCGCTCTATTAGTCTCTGTTTGTGTACCACTATTTTTCACTTTAATGGCGTACCCTACAAGACCCGTTGTTTGCAATACAGATCCAGCAGCAACTGTATTTTGCAGTTCCTTATTCTTATCCTTAACATTGTTTAAATCCTTACTTATTCCATCAATTTCTTCATCCTTTTTAACAATGGTGTTTTTTAAATTAATGTTTAACGTATTCAGTGAATCAATCGTATGGATATATCCTTTCATGATTTCACGTAAAGTCTCTGATTCCTTTTTTAGTTTATAAATTTTTCCCCAATCTTTTTTCTTAGCATTATTCAATACCTCAACTTCTGCTAATAATGCCGTTATTTTTTCTTTCTGAGCAGCAATGCTGTCTTGCATTTCTACATTTGACGACTCTATGTTATTGTATTCCTGCAACATTGCGGTCAAGTTTTCTTTCACCTCTTTGTTATCAGCATCCGCAATTATACCAGTATTCTTAAGAATCTCATTCAACTCATCCTTATCTTTAGACAAACTAGCGGAGGTATCATTACATGATTCCAACATTTTTTTGGTTTGTCCCATTTGATATCCTAAATACCCTACACCACCAATAAGCAGGAGGATAATAATGATATAAATCGCATCTTTTGTCTTTGACTGTTTGGGTTGTTGCTCCATTACAATTTTTTTATAAATTTAAAGTTCAAAATTACTTATTACCCATAACGTTAAAAAGACAAATTAAGTTTCTTTTAAGCACCACTATGTTAAACGATTTCATTTCACTTTTCTTTCCTAATAATTGTTCCTGTTGTAATCAGGTTCTCAAAAAAGGAGAAAATTATGTCTGTGTCATTTGCCAAACTGAACTGCCTAGAACAAATTACATCAATCAAAAGGATAATCCCGTAAGTAAACTATTCTGGGGTAGAGTTGAATTAATATACGGTTTCTCAACTTTTCATTTTGGTAAACACGGTAGGCTGCAAGACTTAATTCATGACTTAAAATACAAAAACGCAACTGGCATAGGTTTGTTTTTAGGCCAGCAAGTAGGACAAGAAATAAAAGATTCGTTGCCCCCAAACACTTTTTCTTATGTAATACCCGTACCGCTGCATCCTAAGAAAAAATTGCAAAGAGGATATAACCAAAGTACTTTTCTCGCAGAAGGAATAAGTGAGGTATGCGGTGTGCCAATGAATGAAAAAATAATCATCCGACAAGTGGAAACAACATCTCAGACCAGGAAGAGCAAATTTGAAAGATGGGAAAACGTGGAAGACATTTTTAAAATAATAGATGCTCGTCATGAGAACAAGCATTTCCTGTTGGTCGATGATGTAGTGACTACAGGATCAACATTGGAAAGTTGCGCCTTAGAATTGCTTAAAATTCCTGGTTCAAAAGTGAGTATAGCTGTTGCCGCTAGTGGTCTTTAATTTTTGAAAAATGCAGTTAACGAAGAATCCATAAATGATTCATTTACGGACTTGTCTGCTACATCTTGCATCTTACCATGTTTCAAAAACAAGAAACCTTCCTCATTAGAAATCAGATGATCGGTTAAATCAAAAAATAGCGTATCATCTAATTGTACCAACCCCATATTATCGTTGGTATAATACTCATGATAACTGATTCCATTCTCCTCACAAAATGATTTAGCCAACTCTTTTTCAAGAGGCAAGTGAATCTGTAAAGAATCAATTTTAGAATAGAAATACACGGCTTGGATATCTGTATCAAAAGCCTCCCAAAATTCAGGTGTAACCACATTGGTTTGCTGAGGAACTTCTATATCTTCAACTACAACAGGAGGGTTTGCAGGTTCTGGTGGACCTGTAACTTCGACTGACTTTTCAACACATGCAGCTAAGAACACCAAAGCAAATACGAAAACGATAGATTTCTGAAACATTGAACATAATTTAAGGTGCTTCAAATTTAGGGAATAATATCTTTGAAATTGCTATTTCCAAAATTTAGTGATATAAAAAACCTTCTCAATGACAAAGCACTGAGAAGGATAAACTAAAATGTAATAATTGAATTACATTTCTATGAAAAACTCATTTTCAGGTGTTCTAACTTTTTTCATATTTACTAACCAGTCATTAGCGGTATCTCTATAACCCAAGGCTAAAATTGCAGCACTTTTAAGTCCTTTTTCTTCCAAGCCCAATAAGGCATCCAACCCAGTAGGATCAAATCCTTCCATTGGTGTAGCATCCACCTTTTGCTCAGCCGCGGCAACCATTCCAATACCCATTGCGATATACGCTTGCTTCGCAGCATGATGCTGATGCCATTCCTTTGGTAGTTGTGAATACATACCCCATAAATTTGTTCTATAATCATCCATAGTATTAGCAGGCAATCCTCTTTCGGCTAAAGTTTCAGCAAATACAGTTGCAATTTTCTCCTCTGAATATCCATCCCAATTAGCAAAAACCAATAAATGAGACGCATCCGTAATCTGACTTTGCCCCATTGCAATAGGTTTGATTTTTTCTTGTAGTTCTTTGTTGGAAATGACAAACACTCTAAAAGGTTGCAGCCCTGAAGAAGATGGCGCCAATCTAATGGCTTCTAAAATAATTTTTAATTTTTCTTCCGGCACTATTTCTCCATTCATTTTCTTAGTTGCGTATCGCCAGTTCAAGTTCTCTATGATATTCATTGTCTTATATTTTTTACAATGATAGAGAATTTTATTTTACACAACAACTATTTCCTTGTTAATTTTATACAAATTCCAAAATATTGATTTACTTCGCGGAATGTTAAGCAAGTACAAAAATCATCTTTTGATGCACCTTACCGTAATCATCTTTGGTTTAACCGGTCCGTTAGGTAAAGAAATCAACCTAGACGAATCAGTTATTGTGCTATATAGACTAATATTTGCTGTCTTAGGTATCTATATCTACTTTAGATTAAGCGGATATAAAATTAACTACTCCAAGGAGGCTTTAAAAGAAACCAGTTATGTAGGACTAATAGTCGGATTGCATTGGATTACTTTTTTTGGTGCAATAAAATTGAGTAATGTAAGTGTTGCATTAATTTGCTTCTCCAGTAGCACGCTATTTACATCTCTTTTGGAACCCTTATATTTCAAACGAAGACCCGTACTTTATGAAGTAGTGCTAGGACTGTTGATTGTAATTGGGATATTTTATGTATGCAAAGAACCTGGCGAGCCTTTCTTTAAATCGAAGTACTTAGCCGGAATGCTAATGAGCATAGGTTCTGCCTTTTTAGCTTCTTGGTTTACCGTAATTAATGGGAAACTTATTAAACAAGGTAGAAGAGCTAAAAACATCTCTTTCTTAGAACTTTCCTTTGCGTTGATATTCTTAATAATTGTAGTAGGAAGTACTTACGCCAATAACCTATCTGCACTTCAATTCACGGGAAAAGATATATTGTTATGTGCCGTTCTTGGATTAGTTTGCACTTCTTTTGCCTATATCGTAAGTGTAGATGTGATGAAGGAAATTTCTCCTTATACTGTTACCATGTCTGTAAATCTTGAACCTATTTACTCCATTCTACTTGCCACATTCTTATGGCCAGACTCTGAAAAAATGTCTCCCACATTCTATATTGGTGCAGGGGTAATATTGGGAATTATTGCCTTAAATGGTTTTATTAAAATGAGAAAAAGGTCCAAGCCTATTACTTCAACTCCTGTATAGCCACTTGAATCTCTTTGTCCAAAGGCAAGTTGACCAAATAACGAGCAGAACCATCGTATAAGTAAGTCGCTAACTCTGCTTTTAAATAATTAACAATGCGATACTTCGATCTTTTCAGGCCACCAGCATCTCTAGTAATCTCTTCATTTGTTTCAGCATATGACAAGAATTCCTCAAGTAAACTTTCAGAAACTTGAAATTTTTCATTGTACTCTACTTCATCTCTATATTTAAACTCAGTGCGATGTTGATCTAGATAATCAAAACAAAAATTTCTATACGCATTTGAATAATTGAGAGCAGTAAGATACAAAGAAGTACCAGCAGTATCTATTGGCACAAATACATCTGGCATGATTCCTCCCCCACCATAAACCGTCTTACCTTTAGGTGTTTTAAATTGAGGCGCATCTTCAAAAATAGTACTATCAATTTCTTGTAATTCTCCATTTTCATATCTATCATAGATATCATTACCATAATCAATTCCTTCTCCGTATGGCTTTTGAATACTTCTTCCCGTAGGTGTATAATACCTACTAACAGTTAATCTCAATTCAGAACCATCAGGCAATTTAAATGGTCTTTGCACTAACCCCTTTCCAAAAGATCTTCTTCCAATAATAATGGCTCTATCATTATCTTGTAATGCTCCTGAAACGATTTCACTTGCAGAAGCAGAACCGCTATTAATCAAAACCGCTAATGGCATATCATCACACTGACCAAAACTAGTAGCAAATGTTTCATACTTCGGAGAGTTAATACCTTCAGTATAAACAATTAATTTTCCATTGGTCAGAAACTCATCAGCCACATTGATAGCCGTATGCATATAACCTCCACCATTATGTCTTAAATCCATTATCAGTTTCTTCACACCCTGCTTCTTCAACTTCGTCACTGCTTCATCAAACTCCACATCTGTTAGGCTGGAGAAACTATTAATTTTAATTACTCCAATATCTCCTTCTACCACATATGCTCCATCCACGGACGGCAATGGAATATCGCCTCTCAAAATTGGAAAATCTTTAATTTTTTTGTCTTCTAATCGATAGATGCTTAGTGTTACATTGGAAGCAAACTTTCCCTTTAACCTCTCATGCACTCCTTCAATATCAAGACCTATAGAAGCTATATTTTCATCATTAACTTTTACAATTCTATCCCCACTTTTCAAACCTGCTTTTTGAGATGGACCTCCTTGAATTACATTGGTAATCATTAGCGTATCTCGCAAAATGATAAATCTGATTCCAACACCTCCAAAATGACCTTGTAACTGTTCGTTACTAGCCTCCACATTATCTTTAGCGATATAAACGGAGTGAGGATCCAATTTCTCCAACATTCCATTGATGGAAGATTCATACAATTCATCCACATCTACGGAGTCCACATAATTGGTTTCCACCATTTGAATCACTTCACTTAAACGACTCAATTTTTGCTCTCTTTCGACAGTTTCTGGAGTCTTGTACTTGCTTGCTCCGATATTATAAAATAACACCGCCACAAGAACCAACAACAATGGGATACTGTAAATGATCCAATTAGGCGCACCATTGTTTCCTCCACCTTTGTTAGATGAACTTGAGGAATATTCTTTACGAATGTATTGCTCCACTTTTATTTCAGTGTATTCTTCGCTCATTAAGCTATGTCTTGAATTTGAACTACTTCCACACCTGCTTTTTCTAAAAACTGAAGTCCCTCATCATCTTTGTAACCATTGATATATACCAATCTTTTTACACCTGCTTGGTGCACCAATTTGGAACATTCTTTACATGGTGATAAAGTAAGATAGAGCGTTGCGCCTTTGCAACTTTGCGCACTCGAAGCAACCTTGGTGATGGCATTTGCCTCAGCATGAAGTACATACCACTTAGTGTATCCTTCTTCATCTTCACAAGGATTTTCAAAACCAGTAGGCGTGCCGTTGAATCCATCAGAAATAATCATTCTGTCTTTTACTACGATTGCTCCTACTTGCTTTCTCTGACAATGAGACAATTTAGCCCACTCTGTAGCCATTCTTAAGTAGGCTTTGTCAAATTTTAGTTGTTTCTCCGGCTTCAAATCTTTTCTCCTTTGTTGATTTTGTAATACAAATTAAGTCAAAATAAGTCTACACGACTACATTTACTATCTTCTTAGGTACAACTATAACTTTTTTTGGCATTTTGCCATCCAAGAAATTGATGGTTTTTTCCAAGTTCATTACTTTTTCTTCTACTTCTTTAGCGTTCAAAGTTGTTGGCAATAACAATTTGAATTTCACTTTTCCATTAAAGGAAATTGGATAATCAAAATCATCTTCTATTAACATGGCTGGATCAAATACAGGCCATGCTGCTTTTGTAACAGAAGTATTGTGTCCTAACTTTTCCCAAAGTTCTTCTGCAATGTGAGGAGCGTATGGAGACAATAGTATCACCAAGTCTTCCAGAATAAGTCTACTCGTACATTTTTGCTCATTCAATTCGTTCACAGCGATCATCATAGTACTCACCACCGTATTAAATGAATAACGATTCAAGTCTTCTGTAACCTTCTTGATGGTCTTGTGCAATGTTTTTAGAGATGCTTTGCTTGGTGCATCTTCTGTCACATTGAAAGTTTCTCCTTGGTGAAACAATCTCCATAGTTTTTTTAAGAAGTTGTGAACTCCATTAATCCCTTTTACATCCCAAGGTTTGAATTGTTCTAGAGGCCCTAGGAACATTTCGTAACACCTCAAAGTGTCTGCACCAAACTTGTCCACCAATTCATCAGGCGTCTGAACGTTGTACTTGGATTTGGACATTTTTTCAACTTCATGACCGCAGATGTATTTGCCATCTTCCAAAATGAATTCGGCATTTTTATAATCTTCTCTCCAGTTTTTGAATGCATCGATATCTAATACGTCATTGTCTACCATTGAAATGTCTACATGAATTCTAGATGTTTTGTATTTCTTTCTTAAACCAAATGAAACAAACTTACCGGATTCATTGTCTCTATATACAAAACTACTTCTCCCCAAGATCATCCCTTGGTTAATCAATTTCTTAAAAGGTTCTTGGAATGAAAGGTACCCTTTGTCTGCCAATAATTTTGTCCAAAAACGAGAGTACAATAAATGTCCTACTGCGTGTTCTGCTCCACCGATGTATAAATCTACTTGATTCCAGTAATCCAATTTTTCTTTGGAAGCAAATTCAGTCTCATTATGAGGATCCATGTATCTTAGGAAATACCATGAACTACCTGCCCAACCAGGCATGGTGTTGTATTCCATTCTGTCTCCTTTGGAAACATTCCAATCTTCTTTTTCTGCTCTTGCCAATGGTGGCTCGCCATCTTCTGTAGGCAAATACTTATCTACTTCAGGTAATGTAACAGGCAAATCTGCATCTTCAATCAAATAAGGTATATCATCTTGGTAATAAACTGGGAATGGTTCTCCCCAATATCTTTGTCTTGAGAAAATAGCATCTCTCAACCTGTAGTTTATTTTACCTTTTCCGATGCCTCTTTTTTCAATTTCGTAAATAGCTAATTTACTTGCTTTGTTTACATTCAATCCATTCAAGAAATCACTATTGGCAATCTTAGCACCTTTCTCTGTATATGCACCTTCAGAAATATCAATCCCTTCAAAAATGTTGCGTATCTCAATGTCAAAATGCTTTGCAAAATCCCAATCTCTTTGATCTCCACAAGGAACGGCCATAACCGCACCAGTTCCATAACTCGCAAGTACATATTCACCTATCCAAATTTGCACTTTCTCTCCTGTAAAAGGGTGAATAGCAAATGCTCCGGTATTCTGTCCGGTTATATCTTTGACATTGGCTTGTCTGTCTCTTTCTGTTTTAAGTGAAGCCTTTTCTTTATAAGCCGATATAGCATCTTTAAACTCTGCCGTAGTAATTTGATCTACCAATGGATGTTCTGGCGCCAACACCATAAAAGTAACACCATAAATGGTATCTGGTCTAGTTGTAAAAACCTCAATTTTATCTGTACCACTCTCCAATTCGAAAGCAACAGATGCTCCTTGAGATTTTCCAATCCAATTTTTTTGTTGCTCTTTCAGTGAGTCTGTAAAATCTACATCCTCCAATCCTTGTAGTAATCTTTCTGCATAAGCAGTGATTCTCATTGACCATTGTCGCATCAATTTCTGCTCCACAGGGTGTCCTCCTCTTTCAGAGACACCGTCTTTTACTTCATCATTAGCCAATACTGTCCCCAATGCAGGGCACCAGTTCACCCAACTATCAGCCAAAAAGGCCAATCTATAATTCATTAATGTTTGTTGCTGTGTTTTCACATCCCAACTATTCCATTCTTCTGCTGTGAATATTGGCGTTTCCTCACAAGTTGCATTGACATTGGCATTTCCTTCTTTCTCAAAAACAGCCACTAATGATAAGATTGATTCTGCTTTATCGGAATCATTGTTATACCAAGAATTGAAAATTTCTTTGAAAATCCACTGTGTCCACTTGTAGTATTTAGGATCTGATGTTCTCACTTCCCTGCTCCAATCAAAGGAGAATCCCATTTGATCCAATTGTGTTCTATAACCAGAAATTACATTTCCACTTTTATCAGTTCCTCCTTCAATATTAGTTTTGGTAGTAACTGCTGGATGCTGACCTGTTTGAATAGCATATTGCTCTGCTGGTAGTCCAAATGAATCGTATCCCATTGGATGCAACACATTAAATCCTTGAGATTTTTTGTATCGAGCAAAGACATCACTAGCAATATAACCAAGTGGGTGCCCCACGTGCAATCCAGCGCCACTTGGATAAGGAAACATGTCTAAAACGTAAAATTTTTCCTTGTTTGGATCTTCTGTTACTTTATAAGTCTCATTATCCTGCCAAGACTTTCTCCACTTTAGTTCAACTTCTCTATGATTGTAATCGCTCATTGCACTCTGATTTTAAGTGTGCAAATTTAACACAAATGGATGGGTAAAAAAAAAGCAGACAATATAATATTGTCTGCTTTCCTCTTTAAAATTGTTTTATCACTAAAGGACTTTAATTTCCACCCTTCTGTTGACTTCGTTTTCTTCTTCCGAACATTGATTCCACTTCACACATCCATTAAGGATTTTTGTTTCACCATAACCCTTAGGAACGATTCTGCTAGCTTTGATTCCTTTTTTCACCAAATATGACTTGCATCTCTCCGCTCTACTCTGAGACAGTTCCATATTGAAACTATCTTTCCCGACAGCATCAGTGTGAGCACTCAACTCAACTTTTACATTCGGGTTATCGTTCATAAAGTCAACAATGTTATCCAAAATTGGATAAGACTCTTCTTTAGGGTGCGAACGTGCAAAGTCAAAATAGATATTATCCACTCTAATAACATTGTCCTTACTTCCTGATGCTTTCATTGATAGAGGGTTCATCATAGAGATGATGTCGTCTCTTTTGTCCTTATCAGAAATTGGAGGTATAATAAAGTCTTGTTTGTCAAACCCTTGCTTGTCAAATTCAACTTTGTATTCTTTATTCGGATCAATATCAAACATCCACTTTCCGTCATTACCAGTGATCATGTTGTTTACTTCCATCCATTCTCCATCTACTTTTTCATACAACTTCACATTCACACCTTCAACAGGTTTCTCAGTGATTTTATCTAAAACAATTCCAGAAAGTATATTATTGTTGTTATCGTTAAACGTTACCTTCTTCAATTTATCAATTTGTGCTTCGCGTTTATCATAGTTTGTACCATCATAATTATCTACAGCAAAACTTTTAGTTCCATGAACTGGATGAATAAAAGTTACATCATATTTTTTCGAAGGGTCCACTTCAAACCCCCATTTACCATCTTCCTTGGTAATTTGTTTTCCAACTTCTTTTCGCTGTCCATTCACATCAACTTCACTCAATATTACTTGTACGTCTTTTAATGTCTCACCTGTTTGAGCATCTTCCACGATTCCGTTAATGTATTTTGAAACTGGCTTCATCCCTAACTCCTTCAAGTCTTTAATTACTTGATCACGGTGCTCACCATCATCATCCCCAATAGAAGATATGATTTGATCTTCTCCTGCAAAGTCTGGATGTATAAAATTAACTTTATAAGTCTCGTTAGGATCAATTTCAAATTGCCAAGCACCATCATCTTCGGTAGTCATATCTTCCACCTTCACCCATTCATCATTTGCATCTTTTTTATACAACTCTACAATCACACCTTCGACCGCCTCACCTGTTTCATCATTTTTGACAATTCCTGAAATCAATTCAAAAGGTCTATAGTCATAAAAATAATAAACTAAATCATGACCATGTGTCCCTTCTCTATTAGTTGACAAATAACCATTTGTCCCTTCATCACTAAGAATAAAAGAAAAATCATCTTTGGTACTGTTCAATGGTAATCCAAGGTTCATAGGAACACAATAAGATCCATTACTAATATTACTTACATAAATATCTGAACCACCAAAACCTGGGTGCCCTTTAGATGAAAAATACAATTTACTTCCCTTACTAAATGGATAAGTTTCATCTTCAAAAGTATTAACTGACTCACCAAGATTTATAGGTGCAGACCAAGTAGTATCGGTAAGTTTCTCTACCATCCAAAGGTCGTATCCACCAAAACCACCATCCATATCTGAAGCAAAATATAGCGTATTACCATATTCACTTACATTTGGAAAAACACAGTTATAACCATTACCATTAAACGCTAATTCTTTTGGCTCAGTCCACTTTCCATCTTTTAATTCAGAACTAAATATTTTCAATATATTTCTACCATCTTCTGAGATAGCATGTTTATCCATCTTCTTAGGCTTATATTTTTTAAGGTCAGCGGAATTACTAGAGAACAATAACTTAGTATCTCCATCATATAAATAAGGTGTTCCTTCATAATATGGGCCATTTAAATCTTTACTTAGCTCCGTAGCTTCACCAAAAACATCAGGAGAGGATTTAACCACTTTCGCCAAATCATAATAGATGGTCTTCTCTTCGAATTTATCGTTTTGTGGTGAGGCTATCAGTAAACCGGATTTAGTGAAAGCCAACCCTAAACTCCTATTACCAGTTTGAATATTTGTCTTCTTAGTTTTTGCGACTTCTCCATCTTCTTTATGATCAATACCATAATCAACTATTGCATTCAAATAGTCCGTATCTGCTTTTGCATCCTCTCTTAAAGCATACTCAGCAAAAACAACTTTCGCTTCTTCATATTTACCATCATTCCTTAAAACTTGTCCATATTCATACAAGTTTTCGCTAGCATTTTCTGCCTTGAATGTTGTTAATTGCTGATAATATTCTGCAGCATTTTCATAATCAAATAAATGGTTATAGGTCTTAGCAACCTGCTGTAACATGTAATACTTGTTGACTATTACTTTTTCCTCCAGGGCTAATTTATAGTAATCAACCGCTTCTCTGTATTTCCTCTGACCATAATATTCGTCAGCAATGTCTAAATACTTTCTTTGTCCAAAAGTTGAATTTGCTGACAACACGGCTACCAACATCACAAAAACAAAACAAATCTTTCTCATATCTTTCTATCTACTTTTATTAAACTAAAATCTTGGCGCTTCAATAACAGGCACTTCTGCTGCTCCTTTGATATCAAAAACAAACATAATTTCATGACTTCCGTTAGAGTAATTACCCAATTGATTCATGGTAAAATCATAGGCATAAGCCAACTTAAACATATGATTAATTCTAAACTGAGCCAGCGCAGCTATCTCTCCTGAAGTTCTATACGATACACCTAACCCAAATTTTCTTTGATACTCTGCTAAAAGATTTAAATCAGATTGAATAGGCGAACCTGCAACTTGCTTAATTAATGTCGATACATTTAAATCAAATTTTTCATTCAATTCAAACTTATATCCTGAGTGTAAATACAAGTGCATTTGTGTAAAGTCAAAAGAAGTTTCTCCTTTGAACCCTCCGGTGTTTACTATTTCATTATGTAATAAATTTGGGATAGCAAAACCTACATAGAATTTACGACTATTAAAATAAGTTCCAAACTTAAAATTAGGCATCAATAATGTTGGAGAATTTGCCTGAAATGATGGATCTACAATACCATTTGTTTCAACATCAGAATAATTACTTTGGTTCATACTCAAAGTACCTGACAATCCAAAACTTAATCTAGTTTTCAAGGACGTTTTGATAGAATAAGCATAATTTGCAGACACATCTGTTGTTTTATTAACTCCAATTTGGTCATTAACTAATGTCAATCCAACATTGCTATTTCCATTCCCTATAGGAGAGTTTATATTAAAACCAGCCACTTTAGGCGCTCCATCAAATCCTACCCATTGAGTTCTGTAAAACAAAGCCCCGTTTAGATTTTCAAAAGCCCCAACTGAAGCAGGGTTTATTAATGGTTGATGCACCATATATTGAGTCAAATGATATTGATTCTGAGCATTTATCATCGCAAGCGAACAAATCCCGAATACTAAAAATACAATCTTTTTCATGCTTTTCTCTTTTAATTATTCTAATCTCTTTTAATTTCAATAGACCCTCTTAGTGGCTCTATCCCGTCTCCTAATTCTAATATGTAAAAATATGTTCCTGTAGTCACTTTATCACCCATCAAAACCACCCCTTCGGTCGCTGATCCATCCCAATCATTATTGTATGGCGCTGCTTGATAGATGATATTACCCCATCTATTAAAGATGCTTAAGTTATTATCTGGATATTGATCTAATCCTTGGATCACAAATATGTCATTGATATTATCTCCATTTGGTGAAAATCCTCCAGGAACTCCAAAATCTATTGTCTTGTCTACAGTAATTATAACTGTTGCTGTATCACAAATTGTGGCACATGTAATATCACATATCTCATATGTTAAACTATCAACCCCAACATATCCTACTGTACTTTCATAGGCGATACTTCCATCCAAATTTGAGGTTGCTGTTCCGTTTATTGGTGTAACAACTACATTACTTGTGTTTCCGCCATATGTATCATTTAGCAAGACATCTAAATCTATCAATGTACCTGTTTCTGCAGTAAAAGCATCATCCACAGCAACTAGCGTTCCTCCATTGGTAACAACTGTAACAATTACATCATCCGTATTTGTACATGTATTTCCGTCTGTTAAGGTTACTGTATAAGTAGTAGTACTTGCCGGTGAAACTGTAATACTTGCTGTTGTTTCTGCAGTTGACCACAATACTGTACCAGTACCTGTGGCAGTAAGCATTACATTATCTCCTGGACAAATGGTCTCATCTGTGCCAGCACTCAAACTTGGTGTTGGATTTACTGTTACCGTAACCGCTTGTCTTCCGCCTATATTACCACATCCATTACTATTGAATGACTCTACATAATAAGTTGTAGTTGTGGTTGGACTTACAGTTAATGGTGTTACCCCTAAATTAGTCCCGCCAGTCATTGCATCAAAAACGGCATAAGTTACGCCTGTCCCAGTAGAGCCACTTGCTGTAATGTCTGCACTTGAGCCTTCACAAATAGTATTACCAGCTGCACTTGTTCCTGCTGTTGGTGCGGTTGGTGATGAATTGATAGTCACATTTACCAAACTATTATCAGGACAAGTCCCTCCAGTGGTATACGTCACATCGTAACTTGCTCCAGTAGTTGTTGTCGTTAAATCGATCTCACCAGTTGTCCCATCTATGGTCATTCCTGCGGGTGAAGATGTAAAAGTTCCGCCAGTAGTTCCAGTAATATTTGCTACTGGATTAACATCACTTTCACAAAATGTAGTGACTCCGGAAAAGTCAAATGTAGCATCGTCTTGGGCGGTGATAGTAATATCACTCGTAGCATAGGATGCTGCACAACCACCAGAGGCCGCAATATCATTCTCAACTGTATAGGTCCCAGGTGTTGAAGTATTCAAATCTACTTCTCCTGTTGTTGAATTTATTACAAGGTCTGTTGTGGCCGGCACTGGTGCAAAAACTCCAGCACTTCCACCTGCACCAAAAGTAACACTTGCAGCACCTGAACCCTCACAATAAGGAGTACCTGTATAACTAAAAGTTGCTTGTGGACCTGCCGTTACAGTTACCGCTACATCTTCTGATCCTGGACAAGTTCCAGATGTGGTATAGGTAACAGTATAATTTTGAACTCCATTAGCATCTAAATCTATTTCTCCGGTTGTTCCATCTATCGTCCCTCCAAGATCTATAGTAAACGTACCGCCCGTTGCTCCTGTTATAGACGCGATTGGATCAGTTCCAGAAATACAATAAGTACCAGCTGGATAACTAAAAGTCGCATCTTCAAGAGGGTCCACAGTGACCAATTGAGAAACACATGTTGTGGTATTACAAGTTCCTGCATACCTTACATAATAAGTAGTGTTTACAGTAGGGGAAACTGAAATTGAATTTCCTGTACCCGCTGCAGTACCTCCACAAGAACCTGTAAACCATTCCGCAGTGGCTCCTGTCCCCGCTGTGCCTCCTGTCAACGTCAATGTTGTCGATGAGCCAGTGCAAATCGTTGAAGTTCCTGAAATAGATGTTGGTGCAACACTATTACTATTTACAGTTACCAATACAGATGCACAAGTTGTTGTATTACATGTTCCTTCATATCTTACATAATAAGTAGTGTTGGCAGTTGGCGATACTGATATTGAATTTCCTGTTCCGGCTGGAGTCCCACCGCAAGAACCTGTATACCATTCTGCTGTAGCGCCAGTGCCTGCTGACCCACCACTTAGTGTTAATGTGGTTGAAGAGCCTGAACATATTGTTGTAGTTCCCGTAATACTTGTAGGTGCAGTACTGTTAGAATTTACAGTTACCAATACAGATGCACAAGTTGTTGTATTACATGTTCCAGCATACCTTACATAATAAGTAGTATTGGTAGTTGGTGAAACTGAAATAGAGTTTCCAGTACCAGCTGGAGTTCCTCCACAAGAACCGGTAAACCATTCTGCTGTTGCTCCAGTGCCGGATGTTCCGCCACTTAAAGTTAAAGTTGTTGATGATCCCGAACAAATTGTTGTTGTACCTGTAATTGAGGTTGGTGCAACACTGTTAGCATTGACCGTAAATACAACATTATCGGATGTTGCAGGACAAGAACCAGCAGCTGGCAAACTATACGAAACAGTTACAGTTGTTGCTGTAGCTACATTTGCAGCCGTATATGTAGATCCAGTAATTGAGCCCCCTCCACTTACAACACTCCAAGTACCACCTGAAGGTGTTCCGGTAAGCGGCTTAGTACCGCCTCCGCAAATGGTTGTAGTGGCTGTAGTATTGTCCGCTACATCAC
>CAJYBK010000043.1 GCA_913064955.1 uncultured Flavobacteriales bacterium | reverse complement strand
GATTAAGCCACGCATTATCTGCTTTTCGCTGGTTAATATGATCAACATAGCACGGAAGTTCGCAGCCCATATATATGTAAACAAGTCTATGAGCAAGATATATAACGCAATCAATCTCAATTTGAATATATCCGAGCTTATTCACAGTCCCTGCTATTTTGCCCTGAACAGATTTCCAGCTTCTGGTTGTTTTATTGGTAAATATTCCAGTCTCAGGATCGTAATGAAGAATCTCTTTAAGACGTTCTTGGGTTATAATTGGCTTAGGCATGGGCTTTCCTCATTAAAGTCTATGTTAGGTGATGGGGTGTTAGTAGCACCCTATGCACCGATTATACCATCTATGGAGAAACAATAATGCCATTAGTAACCAGCAGAGGCTATCAATTATCCCCAGATATTCTCGGCGGCGTGAGTCGAGGATTGCAGCTTGGAGGTCAATTCCAGACCCAGCAACTTGCTAGACAGAAGGAAGAGCAGGAAATGGCGGCTCAGAGACGGCAGCAGGCGCTCATGGGGCAGATATTCGCGCCTCAAGGTGCTGGCACATCAGGATCCGTCGCACAGCAGCCACAGCAGCCTATGCCGCCTGGAAGCATTACTCCAGGCCCATCTGGTCAGGCATTGCCACCTATTAGCCCGCGAGGAGTTGGCACACCACCTATACAGGCAGGTTCACGCGATCAGGCCATTGCTCAGTTATTTGCTACTAATCCAAAGATGGGCGATCAAGTCCTGAAAAGCATCGGTATCCTAGATGCGCGGAAAGCGACTGAAGCGGCTAACTTCTCATTTGATCTGGAAAATACACCATTTGAACAACGACAAGCCAAAATCAATGCAAGGGCAGGAGCTTCAAATAATGTAATGGCCATATACTGAGTATTGGTCATTTTACTTAAGAAATCTCTCTTAAAGAAAATCATTAACTGCTTGAACTTACCAGGTATTTTAAAAATACTGTCTGGAATTTCTGTAGCAGGTATTTCTTTGGTGTCCTGATTTTTCTTGTGTTCTATATAATTTCTATTCCACTCTTTGGGAGAGGTTTTTCTATTTGCAGTAAGATTCCCAAATTCATCAACAACCTTACTCTCAATAATGTTGAAGATTTGCTCAGGGTTAACGTTACCACATGTAATACATTCACTTTCGTCTGCATTAACGTGATTTACTAATTTTTTAAAGTAAATAACAGCGTCAACAGGATTGTCATTGTAAATAGGGTAGCCGCCAACATCTAATATAGTCAGTTTGTCAAACATCTTGAAGATGTCAGAAGAAGGCTGGTGAATTACTACAAATATCAATTTCCCTTTAAGAGCTAACTCTTTTAAAAGGTCCATGATATTTTCAGAATCTCTAGATGATAAACCAGATGTTGGTTCATCTACAAACATCACAGCAGGTTCTCTAATAAGTTCTAGTGCAATATTTAATCGTTTTCTTTGTCCACCTGAAATTGTTTTCTCTAATGGAGATCCAACCTTGAGATCCTTTGCTTCATAAAGGCCAATAGAGTCAAGTGTTCTAGAAACTAATTTTGTAATTTGTAAATCAGTGTAGTTACCAAAACAAAGTTTAGCATTGTAAAAAAGATTTTCAAAAACAGTAAGTTCCTCGATTAGAAGATCATCTTGTGGGACAAACCCAATAACACCTTCTAATTTGTTTTTTTCCTTATGAAGGTCGATTCCATTGATGGTAATCTTTCCTACAGAAGGAGTGTAATTTCCATTTAAAACATTTAAGAGAGTCGATTTACCAGCACCAGAACCACCCATGATTCCAATTAACTTTCCTGATTCCTCAACCGCCTCAAAGTTTTGTAAACCTATTTTACCACCTTTAAAGTGATATTGAATCTTATCAATATGGAAAACAATTTTCTTGGTTGTTTCGTCACTCAAGTATTGACCAATAATATCACTATAATAAATTGGTTTTACTTTAGGACTTCGTATAGAAGAACCTTGATTAAGAATGTGAACTCTATCTTGAGTAAGAATCTGACCATTTAAGAATAATTGGTGATCTCCATAATACTTTACAAAGTATGTGTTGATAGAACCTATTTGAACAACTCTTAAAAATCCTACTAATGATTCATGATAAATATGCTCAGACTTTTCGTAAGTGCTTTTTTCATTAGTGTCGGCAACTAAATAATGCGGAGAATCAATTTTATCATCTGCTTCAGCTTTAACAAAGTCTAAACAAAGGTTGAACTCGTCTCTAGCAATGTTAAATGTGTCAGCAACCGTTTCAGCAAATTCATATTCTTGGTCAGAAATTTCTTCATTAGCAAAGATAAATTCTAGAATACGAATCAACACAATAACTTTCTGTCTTTGTGTTAACTCTTCGTTGATTTGAGTACAAATCTTAAGAACTTTAACAGAGTTTACGGAAGTACTTTTACGAGCACTTTTTCTTCTTTTTAATTTACCCTGGTGAGTTTCTAAGTAACTATCAAATAAAGATAGGTATTCTTGAACCAGTTCTTGATTAAGTTCCTGACGTAAGAACATATCCACAATGGTACGTCCACCTGAGTCCAATTTAAACTCATTCGTCTCTTCACTTATTTCTACTTTTGCAATAATTGCAAAAAGTTGCATCAATGCCTGGAGTATCCTTTCGCTCATTCTACGGGTTTATCAAATATGATTTTTGTGAACTTATTAGTTAATTAATTGACCTTTCAAAACCAATCATCATTCTAACACAGCCTGAAAGTTTCTTGTTTAAATCTAATCTCACTTCAATTGTACAATCTATTGTAGACTCAATTTCAAAATCCCAAAAAGGAGCATTAGCATGCTCGTAGTTTGAGAATAACAAATTTCTATCCTTGTCGTAAATTTCAAAAATCACGAAGTTATCTTCGTTACCTGCGCTACTTGCAATTCTGTATGTTGAATTACCGTAGAAAGTAACCCCAAATTCTGCAGTTTGATCTTCGTCCAAAAATGCTCTATAAACTTGACCGTCACTAATGAACATTTTGTTCTGTAGTTTGTCATTTTCCGTGTGTAGGTATGAATTAGTCAACGATGCGATTGAATCACAAGTTAATTGCGAATAAACGCTACTAAAACTGCCTATTGTAAGAACTAATGCTAATATTTTTACCAATTTCATGTGATTATCCTATTATTTCGTTTCTAATTGATTGTACCATTTCACTAATTTCCTGCACTTGCTCTTTTGTAATGGATACATTGTGTTTACAAGAGATTTTAGTTACCTTTTCTGCTTCATTTGTTACAGGTTCTACAAATTCATAAGAATAAGTAATGCCATCAAACAAAGTATTAAGATCTTCCAAGTCGATAGCTAAGTCATCATACTCTTCATTGTCTCTGTATTGCTTTAACATTGCCAAAATAGTCTTAAGAACGCTTTTTTGATCTGCAACACGCTCAATAAGTTCAGTGTTGCCAGTGGCAACTGCAGCGGCACAAGCAAAATGAAATGATTCAATCCATCCGCCTACAATCACTAAAGAAGCGACATCGTCCTTTTTATTATCTTTTAAATAATCATCCGCGGTTTTGTATGCTTCAGAAACTAGAGATAACATTTTACTTTCATCACCTAAACTTTCGGAGATTTTGTTGGCTAATTCATCATTGAATGCGTTGCCAAGCCCTATATCATTTGCTAAGCCTCTAACAGACTTCAGATAAGAAGTAGTTTTGTCAGTAGCATTATAAACAGCTAAGTAACCTAAGTCAGCACCATAGATCCCCATGTTCAATGCTTTCTTAAAACTATTAGTGTATTTAACCGAATTGTCTGTGGGGTTTAATAGGTCCGTATTGAAAGGCGCATTTGATTTTGCAATCAAATCAGCAGTTTGAATTGGTGATGGTATCACAAATACTTGACCGCCAATGCTTACAATACCGACAGTCTGATTGGAATCAATTGGATTCATGATAGGCTTATCGTTTCCAGCAGCTGGTTCGTCAGTTTTAGCATCGCCACAACTTACTATTGCCATTCCACCAAGAACAATCGTCAGTGTTCTTAAGTTTCTAAAATTTCTTTTCATAGTTGTATTTTACAATTAATTGCAATTAAGAAGTCAAAGAAAGTAATTTAAGCAGAATTGACCAAATGAAATTGGATTGTTTTAATAACTTTTTGTAGTAATGTTGAGAATAGTGATGTGTATTCCTTGATAAATTGTAATTTTGAAAATTATAAACAGTGTGCTATTTGTGCGTTTCTTTTGTTTAGTTAAGAGTGTTTAAAATATTGGTTATTAATTTTTTAGAAAATATGAATATAGGATTAATTACATCAGGAGGTGATGCTCCAGGAATGAATGCTTGTGTCAGAGCGGTGGTACGTTCGGCTATCAACAATGATATAAGTGTGTATGGTTTTTATAGAGGTTATGAAGGGATTCTGGACAATGACTTTGTCAAAATGGATGCATCGTCTGTTGGTCAGATTATTCAAAGGGGTGGAACTATTTTGAAGACTGCAAGAAGTAAAAGGTTTTTCGAAGCGGAAAACCGTAAGTTGGCGTTTGAAAATTTGAAAAAAAATAATATTGATGCGCTTGTTGTGATTGGTGGTGACGGTTCCTTTACGGGAGCGAAGTTGTTATCCAGCGAAACAGGGATGGTGGTTGTTGGTGTGCCGGGTACTATTGATAATGACCTTTACGGAACTGACTTTACTATTGGTTATGACACTGCTATTAATACCGTAGTGGAGGCTGTAGATAAGATTAGAGATACTGCAATGAGTCATGACAGAGTATTTGTCGTTGAAGTAATGGGAAGAGATGCTGGTTTCATTGCTTTAAGAAGTGGTATTGCAGTGGGAGCAGAGGCTATTTTAGTTCCGGAAACTACAACTTACATAGAGCATCTACTGGAAAGATTGCAAACGAGAAGAGAGTCAAAGTCTTCAGTAATAGTTATTGTGGCTGAAGGGGATGACTTTGGAGGGGCTCAAGATGTTGCAGAAGCTATAAAAAATCGATATGCTAATTTTGATGTGAAGGTGACTAAACTTGGGCATATTCAGCGAGGTGGTAATCCTAGTGCAATGGATAGGGTTTTAGCTAGTTTCTTAGGTGCTGGTGCTGTTGAGGCTGTCCTGGAAGGTAAGTCTGGTATTATGGTAGGAATGGAGCATAAAAAGGTGGTTCATGTTCCTTTCGAAAAGGCTATCAAGCATCATCAGCAGATTGATGGGAATTTATTAAAATTAGCAGAAATGCTTTCGGTATAAGGTTTGAGCGAGGATAGAAAAACATTATTTGTGGATGTGGTTTTGCCTTTGGCATTACCTAATTTCTATTCATACAGAGTTCCATTTCAGTTGAATGAGTATATCAAGGTAGGGCAAAGGATTATCGTTCCTTTTGGTAAGTCAAAGTTGGTAACCGCATTAGTGAGAACTGTGCATGAAAATGTGCCAGCCTATCAGACTAAATATTTAGATTTTATACTAGATGAGCGGCCTGTCGTGACTGAGCAGCAGTTTAAGTTGTGGGAGTGGATGGCTTCTTATTACATGGCGCACATTGGGGAGATAATGATAGCCGCATTACCTAGTCGATTTAAGTTGCAGAGCGAAACAAAAGTCTTGTTGAATCAAGAGATAGATCTTTCTAGGGTTAAAATTACTGATCAAGAAGTGTTTATTGTGGATGCCTTAGAAGTACGAGGTGTGCTTGATTTGAAGGAGATTGGCGATATTCTTGATCGTAAAACAGTATATCCTATTGTCAAAAGAATGATTGATAAAGGTTTAGTGGTGCTGGAGGAAGAATTGAAAGAGTTGTATAAGCCAAAAGTTGAAAAATACATTCAGTTGGAAGATGGTATAGGTTCTGAAGCATCTCTACAAAAGGTTTTTGATGGGTTGAAGCGGTCTCCAAAGCAACAAGAAATCTTGCTTACATTCTTAAAGTTGAGTAATCACTATGAATTACCAACTCCTATTCTTAAAGGTGAATTGTTGGAAGCGTCCAATGCTTCCCACAGTGTTCTAAATTCATTGTATGAAAAGTCTATTCTTAAGGAAGTTGGTATTGAGGTAGGCAGATTGGCGCTGGATAATTTGCAAACAATCGACTCGAAAGTTTTGTCTGACGGACAGGAGAAGGCAATAAAGGAAATAAATAATTCCTTCCAGGAGAAAGACGTATGTCTTCTTCATGGTGTTACTGGGAGTGGTAAAACTGAGGTTTTTGTCAGGCTGATTGAGGAGCAAATTGCTCAAGGTAATAAGGTTCTTTATTTACTTCCGGAAATAGCACTTACTACTCAGATTATCAGCAGGTTGAGAAGGTATTTCGGGACCAAGATAGGTGTGTACCACTCCAAGTTTAGTCCTAATGAAAGGGTAGAGATTTGGAATGATGTGTTATCTGATAAATTTAATAAATACGATATAATTTTAGGGGCACGAAGTGCGATATTTTTACCTTTTAGAAAATTGGGGTTAATAATAGTGGACGAAGAACATGAGTCTTCCTATAAACAACATGACCCTGCTCCAAGGTATCATGCGCGTGATGCAGCATCTGTGTTGGCGAAACAGGTTGGTGCTAAAATATTGCTTGGAACTGCAACTCCTTCAATTGAGAGTATGCTAAATGCGGAAAATGGTGTATTTGGATTGGTTTCCATGCAGGAAAGGTTTGGTGGATTGCAATTACCTGAGATTCAAACAGCGGATTTAAAAGAGGCTAAAGCGAAAAACAAGTTACATGGTATTTTCACCAAGTTCATGTTGGAGCACATGCAGGAAGCGATTAAAAATGGTGAACAAATCATTTTGTTTCAAAACAGAAGAGGGTATGCTCCTAGATGGGTTTGTGAGATGTGTAACCACACGCCTCAGTGCACTAGGTGTGATGTAAGTTTACATTATCACAAATATGAGCATATGCTTAATTGTCATTATTGTGGGTTTACAATGAAACCGCCAAACAGGTGTACTGCATGTGGAAGTGTTGACCTTCAGATGATAGGAATCGGAACAGAGAAGATAGAGGAGGAGATTGAAATTCACATGGGAAGCCATGTAAGAGTGCAGAGAATGGACTTGGATACCACGAGAAGCAAATACGCTTACCAGAATATTATAGACGATTTTGAGAAGCGTAAAGTTGATATTTTAGTGGGGACCCAAATGGTTACTAAAGGATTGGACTTTGATAATGTTTCTTTAGTTGGTATTTTGAATGCTGACGACTTGTTATTTTATCCAGATTTTAGAGCATTTGAACGAGCTTATCAATTGATGTCTCAAGTGAGTGGTAGAGCAGGTCGTAAGTTTAAGAGAGGAAAGGTGATTGTGCAAACTTATGACCCTAATCATTGGATTATTCAAAAGGTAATGCACAATGATTATGAAGGAATGTACAAACAAGAACTTTACGAAAGAAAAAACTACCAGTATCCGCCTTTCTTTAGGATGATAAGATTAACGATTAGACACAAGGAGGAGGCCTATTTGGATAAGGCGAGTCTAAAGTTGGCTTTAAAGTTAAGGGAGAAGTTAGGGAATAGGGTACTAGGTCCTGAGTACGGTTCAATAAAGCGTATACGAAATCTTTACAATAAAATGATAACGATTAAGTTTGAAAAGACTGCTTCTGCCAAGAAGGTTAAAGAATATATCTCGGATTGTATTGCAGAATTGTCAATGGATAAGGATTTTAAATCAGCAAGGATTAAGATTGATGTTGATCCAATGTGATGGTCTAATTTAGGCTAAATTCCTATTTGGCTGCCGCGTAAGCACTGTTCCATTCAGGATTGTTGATGTCAGAAAAAATCTTAAACATATTTTCTCCAAAAAAGAAGTCGGTATGGTGATTTACGTTGTAGTTGCTTAAAATTTCCATCTGCGCCAAGGATGGGTAGGCTTTGTTGGCGGCAAGTCCATGTATTCGCATCCCGTCTGCTTCAATACAGCCTTCCTGACATTCTGGGTTTCTTTTGTAGCGAAGTGTCCACAAATCGTCTAATTTGTATAGGGCAAGTGGGTGACAAGTTGAGTTTTTATCGTTGTAATTATAAAAGCAGTCATCCATTTCAATTTTTTCAAACAAATTAACGCCTTCTAAGTTGGCCTTAGAGTATTGTTTTCCTTGCATTTGAAGAATGAAATTTGTTTCAGTAATTGGTTTTTTAATGACAACTTTATCATTTTGGACGCCTACTAGCCAATAGGTGACTAAACCTGAGTTGGCAGAAGGTTGTAGTGTAAAAGCAAATGTATACTGAGAAATGACTGGCACTTCAATCAAATTCTTTTTTGTGGACTGTTTGAAACTAGAAAACAAGAAGACAATGCTTGTTAAAAAGCAGATAATTAAAAATGATATTTTAAATCTATTTGTTTGCAATTCTTTATCAATTGATAAAGTAAATATAATGAAACGTAGTAAAGAACAATGGATTAGTAGTATGTTTTGGATGAACGCCTTAAATTCGCTTATTAAAATAGTTGGTTTTTAGATGATTAACTGAAAGAGAAGTGAGTGATTTGTTGGTGAGTTGCCTTAATTATATGAGACTGTTTTGTGGAATTGACTTTTATGTTTAGATTCGTTTTGAATGAAAATTCACTCCAGATAATGAGAACTTTTGTGAAGCGATTTTAACCATCATTTCAAAAAAATGCGTTAAATTGCATAAGGTTTAAATAAAGCATGGAAAGAAACGTAATTAATCATAAAAAAGCGAGAGAGTTTGGAGGTTTAGAGATTTTGGCTAAACAAGCAGTTGAAGGGTTTATTACGGGATTGCATAAAAGTCCTTTTCATGGGTTTTCTGTAGAGTTTGCGGAACATAAGATTTATAATCCTGGAGAATCTACTAGGCATATTGATTGGAAGTTGTACGCAAGGACAGAAAAACTTTTTGTTAAACGATACGAAGAAGAAACGAATTTGAGATGTCAGATGGTGATTGACACTTCTTCTTCCATGTATTTTCCTGCAGATGCAGATTTGAACAAATTAGATTTCTCCATCAATAGTGCAGCCGCTTTAATTTATATGATGAGAAAGCAAAGAGATGCAGTAGGTGTTTCAATGTTTGATGAGGAAGTGAAATTACACACACCGTGCAAGTCAAGTATGACTCATCATAGGTTTTTATTCTCAGAAATGGAAAAGTACTTGCATCAGTATGATCGATCAAGTATTACCAAAACTAATGTTGTAGATGCCTTGCACATCATTGCAGAGCGAACGCACAAGCGAAGTCTGGTAATAATCTTTAGCGATATGATGGACGATGTTTCTCAGCAAGAAGAGTTATTTGGAGCATTACAACACCTTAAGCACAAGAAACATGAAGTGGTATTGTTTCATACCATGGATTTGAAAAAAGAGATCAATTTTGACTTTCAAAACCGTCCCTACACCTTTATTGATATGGAGACAGGTGAGGAAATTAAACTTAACCCCAATCAACTTAAGGCTAAAGTAAAAGAAGTAGCAGAAGCAAGGCAGAAGTCTCTAAAACTCAAATGTGGAATGTACCAAATAGATTACGTTCCCGCTGATATTAATGATGGGTACAATCACGTGCTGCTGCAGTATATGATCAAAAGGCAGAAAATGAAATAGTAGTTGTTATTTCAATCCACTCAAAATGTAATCATAGATATCACTGTTTTCTTGAGGTTGAGGCTCAAGGTAACTTTTTGTTATAAACGAAGGTTTTTGTACCATTTCTCTTTCTATCATCTCAGAAATTGTGTTGTAGAAGCCAATCGATGTCTTTCCAACCAGTAATGGATCCAGGCTATTGCCCTTTTGATAAAATCGTAAAATTTTGATAAATCCACTTAGGTAAACATAATCTTTTGTGAATCCTCCACCTCTAAAAATCCGAGTAGTTATACTGTAGGCTTCATTGATATCCTCTACATGTCCCATCAAAAAGTTAAAACATTCCTTGAAGTTGGCTCCGTTGCACATCATGTCAACGACAATAACGCGGTACGCAAGTTTTTTCAATCTGCTCATGGTTAAGTTACCACTTAGATATTCTGCTAGCAACGCTAACCCTTCTTGTGTAAGTGTGTTTAAAGGGAGTCCAAGGTTGAATATTTTTAATTCCTGCTCACTTGAGTTCATGGTGGTTACCATATGAACACCTATCTCATGCTCAATTAAGGCATTGATTTCTGTTCTTGTGAACTTAGCGTCTGGTTTAAATAGTATGGTTTGTCTTGAGTTGAGTACCATGACTTTAGATATAACCTTATTGCTCAGTTCCATTTTACTTTTGAATCCATAACCTGCAAGACCTTCCTTGAAGCTAATCATTGCGGTTTTAGCATCAATAGTAGGCTCTGTCTTGGGTGCGCCTGCTATATAGGGAAGGTGTAAAATGTACTGTGCATTCTGAATGTCTTTTTTGGAAGGCC
Organism: uncultured Flavobacteriales bacterium; assembly: GCA_913064955.1. GTDB lineage: Bacteria > Bacteroidota > Bacteroidia > Flavobacteriales_D > Parvicellaceae > Parvicella. The sequence continues at coordinate 7,622 of CAJYBK010000043.1, read as the reverse complement.
TTCCGAAATATCTTAAAGAATTGTACAAGAATTTGTTACTTCCTAAAGTAGCCAACATGTCTGTTTTGTCAAAATAACTGCTAATCACAGATTCATACATGTGTCTGATAGTGATATCTGATATGTCCTGTGTTTTAATTTGGCTTAGTTGCTGTTTTAATTCAAACGGATTTATCTTAATTGGGGAGTAAGTGAATTTAGGAACTTCCGTGAACTTACTTTTGATAAATTTCTTTTTCTCTGAAGTAGAGTTATTAGGATTGACAAAAGCCAGTAATTCAAAGTTTTTAAGTAGTTTAACTAAATCCTTGTCTACTTTTAGCACAGCCTTTTCCGCATTTCTATCGAGCAAGTTAGCAACTTTTGTCGGTTTCCAATTCGTCATGTTCTGACTGAAGAAGTTTGCATTATGCAAAATTGCTTTTTTTAATTTCTGCTGTAATTCTTTAACCAATTTAGGATATGATTCACCTGTCAATTCATTACAGTATACTTTCTTAACTTCAGTGGCCAATACTAATGTATTGTTGAAGTGCTCTGTTATAAATTGCAAGTTGTAACCTCTTCCCTTGAAGACATCGTTGATGGTGGTTTCATTTTCTATATTGGGAAGTTTAATCTTAGCTAATTCTTCTTGCCAGTGATTTATGTATTGGCCAAATTTATTCTGATCCAGCTTTTCTGTTCCAATATTAAATAAAGGCACTTCTCTATCCCATCTTTGATAGTTGTAGGAGTGCATATCGTAAACAACACAACCATTAAATAGAGATTCCAATTTAGAGATTAAGGCATGTGTAACTTTGTAGTAATTCTCATGCTTCGTAAGTGCTTGTTGCTTTTCCTTTGGTGTAAGTTTTTTCTTCCAAACTTTATTTCCCCATGCTTCCTCGTAAATGCATGTTTCTGGACTTCTATTTAAGTCGTATTCAAATCTGGTGTCGTTGCCAATTAAGGTAATAGGCATGGATGAAATGAAATCTCCGGTATGCGGGTCTTCTTCATACCACCTGCTATAATTGTCAAGACCAATTTTATTCTTTTTATTACTCGCTAAATTACTTCCATCATGTATAGCGGTGCAACAATAGGGAAGGTATCTGTTGATTTTAATTTGAAAAGAACCATCTGCAGCGATTGCTTCAAAAGTCTGCTGTTGTTGTATCAATTTAATGATATCGTTAATCTCAAGCCTTTGCATCTCTTAAACGTTTTCAGGTCTAAACTCTTCTTTTAATTTATTTTTTTGATCAATTACTTTCTCCAAATACTTCACAATCTTAGTTTGAAGTTTGGTGTTGTTCAGTTTGTTAATGTCTGTAATAGTACCAGGACTTAAGACATTCACCTCAATTAATTTACCACCAATCAAATCTAGTCCAGCGAAGTAAATTCCGTCACGCACTAACTTTTCACCAATAGCTGCGCATAGAATTTTATCTTGTTTAGTTAAGGTGTATTTTTCTACAGTACCACCAGCTGATATATTTGACCTAGCATCACCAGCTGCAGGTCTTCTTCTCAAAGCGCCAATTGGTTTACCTCCAAGCATAAGTACACGCACATCACCGTCTTCTGCACCTTCTACATAATCTTGTAGAATTACGTAATTACTTTGTCTGTCTCCACGTTCTACATAGAACTCTAACAAAGATTTAATATTTGCCATAGCAGATTTCTCAACCACAATAACACCGCTTCCTCCGTATCCATCCAATGGTTTCATAATCATTTTCTCAGAAGGAGAATCTTTAATCACGGAAGTTAAGTACTCAATGTTTTTGGAAACATGCGTTGCTGGTATTAACTCGTTTTTTGGGTCGGTATATGCAGCTGTATATATTTTATTACTTGCTTCACGTAAGCCTTGAACAGTATTGATTATGAAAACATCATCCTTAATAGAGTCCAAGAAGTTTAAAACCATTGGGCCTAAAGGCGGGTTGGCGCGCAGGAAACTGACATCAAATTCACCCAAAGGACGCATGCTTTTTTCAAACTTTATATGCTTATGAAATGATGCTACACTCGCTTTTACTTTACCCTCTGTAACAATAGTATTGCAGTGCCCAAAAGTGATACTGTCTCTAATAGCAAGGTTATTTGGGTTGGTAAGAGCGACTTCGTGACCTCTAGAAACACATTCGTGGATTATTCTTAGTGAAGAGTCTTGTTTGGGATTTACGCGCTCCCAAGGATACATTATAAAACAAATTTTCATTCTTTGATTTTAAGGTTGTGGCTTTTATTGCAAAACAATTGCTATAAAACATTGCCAAATGTAATAAAGGAATCCATTTATTTTACAAATAATATTGAGGTAGAAGTATTTTTAGCCTCGATACTTCACTTCAACAGCATGTAGTTCAATTAAGGGCTTTAAAAATTCCTCTAATTCTGACATGTCTAATTGACTAGCGGCATCACATAGTGCTTCACTAGGGCAAGGATGACACTCTACAAAAAGGCCATCAATTCCTGAAGCAACACCTGCTCTTGCTAATGTCTTTAAATATTGTCTAGCACCTCCATTTGGATCAGCGCTTGGAATTCCGTATTTTCTAATACTGTGTGTTACATCAAAGATAACTGGATAGCCTGTTTCTCTCATATGATAAAAACTCCTTGGATCAACGATTAAGTCATTGTAACCAAAAGCATATCCACGTTCTGTTAGAAGGATGTTTTCATTACCTGTACTTTCAATTTTAGCTACAGGCTTACTCATGTTTTCTGGAGCAAGAAATTGAGCATGTTTTAAATTGATTGCTCTTCCTGTCTTTCCAGCAGCAACTGCTAGCGTAGTTTGCATAACTAAGTAAGCTGGTATTTGAATTACATCACAAACTACTGACGCTGATGCAACTTGGTAAGGGTAGTGAACATCTGTAAGTAGGGGGAACCCAAATTCAGTTTTGACTTTATCTAATATTCTTAATCCTTCATCAATTCCTGGCCCTTGATAAAAATCAACAGAACTTCTATTGTCTTTCATGAATGAAGCCTTGTAGATCATAGGTATCTTTAATTTTTCAGTAACCTCCTTAATCTTTTCGGCAGTACGCATCATAATGCTTTCTTCCTCAATCACACATGGTCCGCTGATTAGAAATAAATCATCAGCACCACAGTTAACATTTCCTACTTGTACTTTTTTAACACTCATTTTTATTAATTTTGAACAAAGGTAATCTAAGCAAGATAAATGAAAGTAATATGTAACCAAAAATAATCAGGGTTGTTATACGAACAACCTTAAAAACTAAATAAATATGTGTAGAATTCTACTTGTTTTGATGATCGTTTCTTTTGCTGCTGAAGCGTCTGCAAAGAAAAAAACTTCTTTTATCCCGAGTGGTGTAGAAATTTATGAGCACGTGTATATGAGAGATACGGAAGTTACGAATTTCGATTATTTAGAGTACCTAAGTTACATGAAATCTAAAGTGGCTCATGATGAGTATTTGTCATTGTTGCCAGATACTACAGTTTGGAGAACAGAATACAGTTACAACGAACCATTTGTAGAATATTATTTTAGACATCCTGCTTATAGAGATTATCCTATAGTAGGACTTACCAAAATTCAGGTGGAACAATATTGTTATTGGCTATCAATGATTCTTACAGAGAATAATAGAAATAATGCGGACTCAAATATTGATAGTGTTTTAGTTCGTCTTCCCACGGATACAGAATGGACTTGGGCTGCCAAAGGTGGTCATGATTATTATGAATACCCATGGGAAGGACATAATTTAAGAATGGAGGACAAAAAGTTTCAAGGTATGATTCGTGCCAATTTTGTTAGAGGGAAGGGAGATTACATGGGGTTGGCAGGTGCTTTGAATGACAATGCAGATATCACTGCACCGGTTCGTTCCTACTGGCCAAATGATTTCGGATTGTATAATTGTGCAGGAAATGTTGCTGAAATGGTAGCGGATAGAGATGTTGCTAAAGGAGGAAGTTGGTATTCTTCAGGGTATGATATAAGAGTAAATTCAGAAATTCCTTTTACTAAACCTTCATCACAAATTGGATTTAGATATTTAGTAGAGGTGAAGAGGCTAAAAGGGGAAGAAGTGAAGAGCCCTTTGAGATTGGATAAAAAGTGGTTCAAGCACAATTTTATTCAAATGGGAGATTCAATTATGTTTCAAAAATTTGAAGTCAATAACGAATTATACAATTTATTTCTTTCAGAAACAGGACATCAAAAGCAAGATACAACCTTATGGAATGAGCATTTTCCGTATAGTGATTTTTACTCCAATAATTATAGATGGCATACTAAATATAGAAACTATCCAGCAGTCGGGATGACAAGACAAGATGTTATCGTTTTTTGCCAATGGTTGTCTGCGAAACTGTCTGGATTTATAGCGGAAGGACACTCCGCGATGTTGCCTGATGAGAAAGAATGGATTGATGCTGCTAGAGGAGGATTGGAATTGTCTCCATACCCATGGGGAGGGCCATATATAAGAAATTCCAAAGGGTGTCTTTTGGCAAATCATAAATATGTACCTGAAAGTTTTTCCACAAGAAGTCGTGATGGAGAATGGCAAACTTCTTATCCAGAAGGAAGACATAATATGTATGGGGCTGACTTTGACGGGAAGATGGGAGCTGCTTCCGTTGATTCTTATCTTCCAAATGGATTTGGACTCTTTAATATGGCAGGCAACATAAGGGAAATGATTTCAGAACAACACCTTACCAAAGGAGGAGGGTGGAAGTCTCTTGATCATTATTTGCAGGTAAGTTCAAGAGAGGAATGGGATGAGGATGCGAGTGCAGAAGTTGGTTTTAGAGTGGTGATTAGAAAATAGATCAAGGTGTTGTTTTGTTCCATTTGATGAAAAAATGTATCATCCATCCAAATGAACTTATGAAAATCAGTCGTTGAAATATTCCCATGAAACTGGGATAGGTAAACATTAGTATTGATAGCAGAGTAGCGGCAGTTCCAATGCCAAGTGCTAACATTTTTTGTTGATTTAACTTTTGAATATATGCAGAAGAAATAGCAAATAGCGTAAATGAGAATCCAGTAAGACTTGCAAAAAATGAATGTATGTTGTCAGCTTGAATGTCAATCGGTTTGGTAGGTATAATAGAGGCGTGTTGAAAAACTCCTGCAAAGAATAGGGCAAAACCAAAAACGGTTAAGACAATTTTGTGAAAAATGAATGGATGCAATAATTTCCATCCGGTATATATTGTAGAAAGTCCAAGAAGCATAAATGTAATATTCATGATCCAATTATTTGGAGCATGTTGTGCTCCCAAATGACTTGTAGTGTTTGAAACTATACTATAACTAGATTCACTGTAGAAAGGTAGAATGAACATAACGAGTAACAGCAAAATATAGGCTGTTAATAATAGTGACACACTTTTCATTGCTGATAAATTTCGTTTGTCTTTTAGTTTAAAAAGGTGTTTCTAGAATTTAGTAAACTTTATGGAGAATTTCAATCCATTAAGCATGTCATGCTCCAATTCCCCATCAATTTGATCATTTAAAGCATTAACTATTTCTAGTCCTAATGAAGGTGCTTTTTTTCCGTTAGGTTGGGATGGGTCAAACCCGACACCATCATCCTCAATGATAAGTTGGTATTGGTTGTCTGAAAGTTCTGTTAAGAATATGTTTACTTCACCTTTTCTATTAGAAGGGAAAGCATGTTTATACACGTTGGTAAGAATCTCAGTTACAATAAGGCCTAGGTTTACACTCAGGTCAATGTTGAAGGAAGCTTGTACAATTTTTACATTAGTTGTAATGTTACTTTTTAAAGCATAGCCATGAGTAATGTATTGAATTAGTTCTTTTAAGTATTCATCAAATCGAATGGATGATAAATTACCAGACTGATATAACTTGGTATGGATCAATGCCATAGAATGAATTCTATCCTTGCTTTTAGCGATGGCATTTGAAATTTCTTTATTTTCAATATCTGAAAACTGAAGGTTTAAAAAGCTGGAAATAATTTGAAGATTATTTTTAACTCGGTGATGAATCTCTTTCAAAAGCATTTCTTTTTCATCAAGAGAATCCTTAATTGTTTTTTCAATGTTCTTTCTCTCAAAGAAAATCGGTACTTTATGTTTTTTAGATTTATGCTGTTTGATTGATTTTAGATGCCCTTCAATTTTATGAGGAGGAGCCATTATAAAAGTACATTCTTTATCTCCTTTTGCGCGACACGAAACCTCTACAGCTGTTAGTTCCATGCCATAACTTTGCTGACACCAACCAGAAGAATAAGCTGCATTCATTATGCAAACCGGTTTCTTCGATTTTTTTCCTTTCGAAATCCAAGAATCAGCCTCAAAAGAATAAGGATGATTGTATTTTAGAAAGTAATTTTCGTCAGGAGAAGGATTACTTTCAGGTAGAATATCTACATAAGCCCATCCTGTGTAGGCGAAATTCACAGGTCCAGCAGCTAATCTTTCAATCGGATCTTTCAAGTCCATTTGTTCTTGAAATTGTTTTGCGTCTTCAATTCCAATAACATGCCCTATGTCGAATAATATATTTTGACCAATATCAAATGCGTTATTCTCACCTTCGTCTCTATATAATTTTTTTATTTCCTTAAAGAAGTCATAGGAAAGTGCGGAAGCCCTAACCAGGACATATCGCTCTTCATTTATGGATATAGTACCTTGAGAAGGTTGGAATGATACGTTTTTGAAGAAAGCAGCAACGGTATCTTGTGCTTGATCAAATATTGGCTTAAATGCAGGTGGGACAGTTACCCTGTCTTGGTCATCAACAAAAGGATTTATTTGTTTTTTTAATCTTTTGTTTTCCTTTTCTAAGCGAGCTATTTTTTTTAATAGTTCGCTTTCGGATAATACTTTTTTAGAGGTTGGTGCCATTTCTTAATGAACAATAATAGTCAAATACGGGGTTAAAAGTCTAAATACCACGGTAATATACTTTGTTTGTCCGAGTATACCAAGAAACTAATCGAAATTATTGCGCTAAACCAACTTTGTAGGTCGAAAGGGCGCGCTCCCTTGCAAATTTATGTTCTACCATTGGAGAAGGGTAGGTGAGTTCGTCAAAATCCTTTACCCATTTTCTTATATATGCTAAATCTTTGTCAAATTTCTTAATTTGTTCAGATGGATTAAACACTCTGAAATAGGGCGCGGAATCACATCCTGTTCCTGCCGACCATTGCCAATTACCATTATTTGAAGACAATTCAAAGTCTAAAAGTTTTTCTGCAAAATAAGCTTCTCCCCAACGCCAATCAATAAATAAGTGCTTACATAAAAAACTACCAACCAGCATACGTACACGGTTGTGCATAAATCCTGTTTCATTAAGTTGTCTCATACCAGCATCAACTAGCGGGTAACCAGTTTCACCTTTGCACCAAAGTTTAAATTCCGTTTCATTATTACGCCATAAAATGCGGTCATACTGAGGTTTGAAACTTTGTGTTATTGTATTCGGGAAATGCCATAAAATCTGCATAAAAAACTCACGCCAAATCAATTCTTGCCAAAAAACTTCATTCTTTTCAGCAACAGCTTTTTGCACCATGTTACGAATACTTACAGTTCCAAAACGTAAATGAGGACCTAACCTA
>CAJYBK010000042.1 GCA_913064955.1 uncultured Flavobacteriales bacterium | reverse complement strand
TGAGACAGACGCAACAAAAGCCGTGTAAGGAGCCGCTGACAACTGTTGGATCGTGCTCACAAATCCAGGAAGTTGCGAGAGCAGATGTGGTGTGCGGTTACCGCAACGGCATGGCGGCGAGCGAGGTAAGAGCTGACTTTGTTAACAACAAATAAGGAAGCGCTTGAGCTAAATAAAGATGGTTACATGATTGACCCCGACTCTTTAATAATCCACCAGGTGCCTGGCTCATTATTCTGTCTGGAAATCGAAGTACAAATCAATCCTGAGAATAATACTTCCTTGAGTGGTCTATATCTATCCAGCGGAAACTTTTGTACTCAATGCGAAGCCGAAGGGTTCCGAAAAATAACTTACTTTCTGGATCGACCGGATGTTATGACAAAATATACAACAAGCATCATAGCAGACAAGACAAAATATCCGGTTCTTTTATCCAATGGTAATTGTACTGACAAGGGAGAGTTGGATAATAATCAACACTGGTTTGAATATCAGGATCCCTTTCCAAAACCATCCTATCTGTTTGCATTAGTCGCCGGTGATTTGTCTTGCATCGAAGACAACTTCGTCACGATGTCTGGTAAAACTGTTTCACTTTATATCTATGTAGAGGCCCACATTATTGATAAATGTGATTATGCGATGAAATAACTGCAGACTTCCATGAAATGGGATGAAGCAGTATATGGTCGTGAGTATGACCTGGATACCTATGTTGTGGTGGCGGTTGATGATTTTAATATGGGGGCTATGGAAAACAAGGGCTTGAATATTTTTAATTCAAAATATGTGCTTTCCACCCCGGAAACCGCAACTGATCAGGATTATTTGGGTATAGAGGGTGTCATTGCCCATGAATATTACACTTTCAAAAATGGTTAGATTTAGATTTTTGACTATGTTCCAACTCAATTGGTGAGAAGCAGCAAACTTTCGTTGAATCTTGCCATGATAAGTGTCGGTATGCATGGAGTACAAATTGGTGTATTTTACATTCCAAAATGAACTCATAATTCTCAGAAAAGGGTAGGGTGCTGCGTTATCCGATAGTATCACACTTCTATACCCGTCTCCCCAAAAATGTTTTCCGTTTCCAAGCGTAAAAACAAAGTATTTATTGGCTTGTATGTTTAAATAAAACTCAGCAAAATGAGTAGTGTTGTTGCCCAGGTCATAACCCATGCCGTTAACAACATTTCTTAAAAGTATGCTCGAGTCCAAGTAGTTAAATCTTGGTGCATTGACATAATTGTAATACCCAGAATATCCTAATTTATTTCCTATGTTACCTTCTAAGGCAAGTCCTCCGGAATAAGAGTAGCGAACTGCTTCTCCTAATTGATTGAACATTGCAGCATTGATTAATGGAGTAAACTTTATTGGAGAATGTTCTTTTTTAGATGAGCCATAACCATATTTAATCAAGTTGGAGTCAGCAAACGAATTGATTTCAGATTTTATAAATGGCCGAACGCCAGAGTGAAAATTGTCTTCCTGCTTTTTATATAATTCGCTTTCAAACGAATAACTCATGACATTATTAAGCGGTACAATTTCATTTTGACCTAAAAATGTACTTGCCAGAAACAAAGTAATATTTAGAATAAATAGCCTAAGCATTAATAGTTTTTGGTTTCATGATATAAGGAATCATTACAAGCGTTGCTGCTATGGTTAGTGTTAATAGAAATTGTAGCGTAATGTCAATTTTAAGAAAGTGTTCAATCGCAACTGCGCATAACACTACGATTATATTATACGTATACAACCATAATACGGTTTGACGATGAGAAAATCCAAGTAAAATAAATCTATGATGAATGTGGTTTTTGTCTGCAGTGAATGGAGACACTCCTTTGAATGCTCTAATTGTGAAAACTCTTAGAGTATCCACAAGAGGATAAACCATGATGGCCATAACTATTATAGGCATATTTCCATTTAACCACTCCGGCATCAGACTAGTTTCGATGTCAATAGCATTAATTGCTAATACACTAATGATAGCACCTACAGTTAATGATCCTGAGTCGCCCATAAATATTCTTGCAGGACTAAAGTTGAAAACTAAGAATCCTAATAAAGCTCCGCTTAAAACAAATCCTAACAACGCTAAAGGAACATTTTGATTATACAGAAAAAGCAATCCAAAGAAACTTGCGATAATGACTCCTATGCCTCCGGCTAAACCATCTAGCCCGTCTATTAAATTAACAGCATTTACTACTACCACGTATACAAAAAGTGATAACAAATAACTTTGCCAATTTTCCATAATGGCAGTGGAGCCAAATAAACCATGCATGGAAGTAATCCTTATGTCGGCCAATACTACCAAAATGAAGCCTACAATTAAATGTGCAGCCAATTTCTTCATTGGTGCTGTTCCTATGATGTCGTCTTTAACGCCTACAAAGAATAACAAAATCAAAACTGCAATCAGGTGTTTGAAGTTGGTTAACATATGCGGAATGTGGTCATACTCTTCTGGAAACCATAAGGAATATGAAAAAACAATTGCACCAAAAATGACAATTCCACCAATAGTTGGAATGCTTCTGCTGTGAAGTTTCCTGTCCTCCGAAGGTTCGTCAACAAGGTGTTTTAGTTTAGCAACTTTAATAAGAGATGGTATGGCGAGTAGCACTACGAAAAAAGAGGTTAAAAACCCCAAAATAATAATTGTTGTACCTGGTTCTATTGTCATCATTATAAATCGTAATAATAGTTATTTAAGTTCATTCTCAAGCCAATGGTGTAGTAGAGTTCACTTTGGTTTTTTAATGAATTACTTTTGTTTGATAAACTTCTACTGTAAATACCAAAATACGCTTGCATTCTAGTTTTTAAATTGAAGTTGTGACCTGCTTCTATTTTCCAAAAAACGGTACTCACTTTCTCTTCTATATTGACAAAGCTAATTAATGGATCATTGGCTTGTAAGATATACTCACCTCTTATGCCGCCATAATATCTTTTTCTTCCGGAAATTGCAATTTCCGCTTCTGCAAACCACTTATTTTTTTCAAAATGATAAATCCCAATAAATTCCGAAAATGAAGCGCCTATGGGATGCGCTAATTCCTGATTGGTATGGCTGTAATTCTGCAAGATGTTTTGAGAATCATGAGTATACATATATGAAGGCACATCATTAAATTCTACATGGAACCAATTCTTTTTTAATCCAAATGGTTCAAACCAATTTCCGCCAAGTTGAAAACCAATTTTATCTATGTTGTCCATTGCCAACTGTCCAAATATATTGAATTGCTTAAATTGATATTTAGCATTTAATCCAATCAATGAATTGTTTTCGCTTTGCAATCCGTTTAATGCTGTTGAAGCACCTATTACTGGTATGTAAAAACTATAATGAACAGGCACCATTCCTTTGTTTTCTTCATATTTTTTATAGATAACTCCTTCGAAAATCCCTATTTCTAATTGGTTAGAAGGCTTGAAGGAAAGGTATCTAAAAGAAGCCGCTTTTCTTTTGAATAAAGCTTCTGCGGAATTACTGGCAGGAAGTCGAGAAAGACTTTGCATAAGTGCATTGGTATTTTGATAAGCCCATTTTCCATTTTTTGATAGCATTTGAATCTTCAATAAAGGATAATTGCTTGAATTATCAGAAAGTAACAAACTCCTATATCCATGGCCGAAGAATAATTTACCATGGCCAAATTGAATATTTATTTGTTGAGTTGCTTTAATACTAACATATCCTGCAGAGTTACCCACATCAAATCCAACATTTTTGAATTGCTTAGTCCTGCCTCTGCCAAAGGCAATTCCCCTCCTAAAGGCAATACTGTCTAGGTAATTAGGAAAATAAAATTGATTCTCATAGAACCTTGTCTCAAAAGAAACCTTTGGACCAATGTCACCAGTGACTCTAATTCCTCTTGTGTTTGTGAGAACTCTTGTAGAGTTTTTCCTTCCGGGATCGTTGGATTTTCCTATTTCTAAATCCAGGAGTAAATCTGCAGTGATGTTTACATCACCTTTTTGGATTTCAAGTAAGCTCCTTTTGTAAAGAAAAACAGTGAAGTCATAATAGTGTTTGGAGGTATCTATAAAGGTGTAGTCGAATACCTTGTCGTCTACAAATTGCCTGCAGTAAGGTTTCATCCCTTGGTGCGGAAAACTGCCTTCATTAAGTTGGTGAGTATTTATTTCTTGATTAAGAGAAAAACTTAAAGGAATGTTTTGAACTTGACCAAATAGATTGACACTGGCCATTATAACAAAACATATAAGATTAACGTATTTCAAAACTATTCAAATATACCTTCTTTTAAAACGCTATTATATACACCTTGAATTCCTTCTTCAAGTGATATTTTATGTTTCCATCCAAGTTTATGTAATTTGGACATGTCAAGCAGTTTTCTTGGAGTGCCATCTGGTTTTGAAGAATCAAAAGTCAATTCACCCTCATATCCTACAATTTTTTGAATGGTAAGTGCTAAATCTTTAATAGAGATATCTTCACCGCAACCTATATTCACTAATTCAGATTCGTTGTAGTTTTCCATCAAGAAAAAACAAGCTTCCGCTAAGTCTTTAACGTGCAAGAATTCCCTTTTGGGAGAGCCAGTTCCCCAAATCTCAACAGAACTTTTTGATTCTTTTTTAGCCGTGTGAAACTTTCTTAACAAGGCTGGAAGAACATGTGAATTGTTTAGGTCGTAATTGTCATTTGGACCGTACAAATTTGTTGGCATTGCTGAAATGAAGTTACAACCATATTGGTCTCTGTATGAATCGCATAATTTGATTCCGGCAATTTTAGCCAAGGCATATGGCTCGTTAGTCGGTTCTAACGGTCCGGTTAAAAGGTATTCTTCTTTCAATGGTTGATCTGCCATTTTAGGATAAATACAAGAAGAGCCTAAAAACAACAGTTTTTTAACTTTGTTGGTATATGCAGCGTGAATAATATTTGCTTCAATCATCAAGTTGTCATATAAAAAATCCGCTTTGTACGTGTTGTTAGCATGTATTCCTCCAACTTTAGCTGCAGCCAGAAAAACATAGTCGGGTTTCTCTTGAAGGAAGAAATTGTTAACCGCCTGTTGGTTTCTTAAGTCTAATTCTGAAGATTTACGCACTAGAATGTTATCGAATCCTTCTTCGTTAAGTTTTCTGACGATAGCTGAACCAACCATTCCTCTGTGTCCTGCAACGTAGATTTTACTCGCTTTTTCCATCTTATTCGAAATAATTCAAGGTTGTGAAACCACCTTCTCTTAAGTGGATGTCTTTTTTACATTGTTCAAGGTCACTACTAACCATGTCTTTCACCAAGGCTTCTAGGTCATACTCATGTTTCCAGCCCAACACTTTATTTGCTTTGGAAGGATCTCCGATTAATAACTCAACCTCAGTAGGTCTGTAATACTTAGGGTCAACTTCAACTAAAACTTCATTTGTTGCAACATTAATACCTTTCTCGTTTTCTGCTTCACCTTCCCATCTTAATGTAATACCAACTTCTCCAAATGCTAATTCAACAAATTTTCGAACGGTATGTGTTACACCAGTAGCTAGTACAAAGTCATCTGCTTTGTCTTGTTGAAGCATCATCCACATTCCTTTTATGTAATCCTTTGCATGTCCCCAGTCTCTCTGGGCATCCATATTACCTAGGTATATTTTTTTCTGTAATCCAAGAGATATTTTAGCAGCTGCTCTTGTAATTTTTCGGGTTACAAAAGTTTCTCCTCTTATTGGACTTTCATGGTTGAATAGAATTCCGTTACAAGCATAAATACCATATGCTTCTCTGTAATTTTTTACAATCCAAAAGCCGTAGAGTTTTGCTACACCATATGGGCTTCTTGGATAAAAAGGGGTAGTTTCTGATTGCGGAACTTCCTGCACTAATCCATATAACTCAGAAGTCGATGCTTGATAAAATTTTGTTTTTTCAGTAAGGTTTAAAATACGAATTGCTTCAAGTATTCTTAAAGTACCAAGCGCGTCAGAATTAGCGGTGTATTCTGGAGTCTCGAAAGATACTTGAACATGGGATTGAGCTGCTAAATTGTATATTTCATCAGGTTGTACTTCTTGAACTATTCGTATAAGATTGGTACTGTCAGTTAAATCTCCGTAATGAAGAAAAAATCTAACGTCATTATCATGTTGATCTTGGTATAAATGGTCTATTCTACTCGTGTTAAAAAGTGAGGATCTTCTTTTTACTCCATGGACGATGTATCCCTTTTTTAGCAGGAATTCTGCTAAATACGCTCCGTCCTGTCCAGTTATTCCTGTGATTAATGCTACCTTCATTTAATTTCGTAAAGTTTTGTTAAGTTGTAAAAATACGATTACGATACAAAGTACCAAAGCTTTATTTGATGTTTACGGAGATTATAGCGTTCAAAAGCAGAATAAATCAGACTAGATGTCACGTGAAAGAATTTTGGACTGAATTTTGTTAATTTCTTAACAAGAATAATTATTATGAATAAAATGAATACATCAATACAGACGCTTCCTAAAGCAGATACCCATAAAATAGCAATGCTAATTCTTTGCTTGTTTCTAGATTTAATAGGAATGCTTTCTTATCTGCTTCCTGTTTTAGGTGAGGTTGTGGATATAGTTTGGGCGCCCATAAGTGCGGTTTTAATTTATGTGCTTTTCAGAAAACACAATGGAGCCTTAGGTGGTGTTGTTGGCTTTTTCGAAGAAATTATGCCAGGTGCTGATTTAGTGCCAACCTTTACATTAATGTGGATTTACAAATACTATTTTTCTCAAAGAAATTAATCTACTTTAAACCAGTTGTTTAGGAGGTTTTCTCTATTGTAGATCATTTCTTTTTTTGTTTTGTAATCTGTAAATTGCTTGCCAGCGTATTTCGCAATGGCATGTCCTGCTGCAGTGTCCCATTCCATTGTAGGGGCAAATCTTGGGTATACATCCGCTACGCCTTCTGCTACTAAACAAATCTTGAGAGAACTACCCATAGAAACAACTTCTATTTCTCCATGTTTTTCTTTCAATTCATTGAAAAAAGATTCTGTTTCTTCACTCATGTGAGATCTACTACCAACTGCTACAAAACTATTTCGGCCTGTATTAATTGGTAATTGAACTTTTTTACCTTCAATTTCTTTGAATGATCCGTTAACTTTATCACCGTAGTAGAGTGTTTTTGTTACAGGCACATATATGACACCCATTGCAGGTACTCCATGTTCAATGAGAGCAATGTTAACGGTGAATTCGCCATTTCGCTTAATAAACTCTTTTGTTCCATCTAAGGGATCAACTATCCATAATTTATCCCAATTTTTTCTTTCTTCAAAAGGGATTTCTCTTCCTTCTTCACTTAAAACTGGGATTCTAGTGTCTTTTAAAAAATCCATTATAGCCAAATGGGCATTCTTATCCGCTAGGGTTAGTGGTGAGTTGTCTGATTTAGTCTCAACCTCAATATGACCATTATAGATTTTAAGTATTTCTTCTCCTCCTGCTTTTGCTGCTTGAATTGCAGTTTCTAATAATTGCGTCATGATTGTATCTGTTTTTTCAGATTACAAAAGTAATATAATTGCTTTAGCTAAAGTATTTAAGGTACTTATCTTCAATATTTTTCAAATTTGATTGAGAAGTTTACTTCTGCCCAATTGTTTTTTGTAATTTCGCATTCCCATAAAAAAGGCAAAGGTAACTATGTGGCAAAAGATCGCAAAAGGAATATTAAGGAATAGACTCCTAATTTTATTGATGTTAGGAGTTCTTACAGTCTTTATGGGGTATAAAGCAACGAAGGTAGAATTGCTTTATGAATTTGGTGCATTGTTACCAGAAGATGATTCAACGAATGTCGATTACTTAGATTTTAGAGAAAGATATGGACAAGACGGCTTAGTAGTTGTAGTTTCTACTGAAGTAGAGGATTTTTACACAGTTGATAAATTCAGTAAGTGGAAGGAACTGGGGCTAAAAATTCAGCACATGGAGTTGCCGGTAGCTGGTTCTTCTCCAGTAGAGTATGTTAATCCAATTGATTCTGTTTTTTCCGAAGCACTTCTGTATAATATTGTTAAGGATAAGGAAAATAAAAAGTTCGTTTTACAACCACTAGTTTCGGTAATGCCTACTGTACAATCTGAGTTGGATTCTGTTAGAGATGTGATTCATTCTTTGCCTTTTTATGAGAATATCGTTTACAAAGATTCCTCAAATATTCATATGATGATGATATTTGTCAATGAAGGTGTTTTTAATTCTAAAAGTAGAGGGAATTTAATATCGGATATCGAAAATTTATGTGAGGAATACTCCGCTGAATTTGGTCAATTAAGATACAGTGGACTACCTTATGTTAGGTCTGTCACCATGAGCAGTGTAAAAGGAGAGCTTGGTCTTTTTGTTGGTCTAGCAGCTTTGATGGTTTCTTTAGTTTTGTTCGTCTTTTATCGTTCTTTTAAAGTTGTTTTTACTTCGCTTATTGTTGTTATTATTGGAGTGGTGTGGAGTATGGGGACGATGGGCGTCTTAGGATATAAAATAACAGCTATGATGGGGTTGATGCCGCCTTTAATGATTGTTATTGCAATTCCAAATTGTGTTTATCTCATTACAAAATATCAACAAGAGTATTTGGTTCATCAAAATAAGGCTAGATCCTTGGTAAGGGTAATAAGAAAAGTTGGAAATGCTACCCTATTAACCAATGCGACTACAGCAATGGGATTTGGTACATTTTTGCTTACAAGTAGTCAAATGATGCGTGAATTCGGATTAGTTGCGTTTCTTAATATCTTGGCACTTTTTGTGATTTCGATTTTAGTTGTTCCAATTGTTTATAGTTACTTACCAGGTCCCAAACAAAAACATACTAAGCACTTGGATAAAAAGTGGTTGGATAAAGCTGTAGAATCACTTGTTGTGATATCCACTAGTCATAGAAAATGGGTGTATATAGTTAGTTTGGTGGTGATCATTGTTGGTTTAATAGGTATGTCATTAATGAAAACCTCTGGAAACATTGTGGATGACCTTCCAAAAAATGATTCAGTAGTCCAAGATCTAAAGTATTTCGAAAATGAGTTTAATGGGGTTATGCCATTCGAAGTATTAATTAGATCAAAGGATACCCTATATTTAAATGGGAAATTACCAAACTATAGAAATTTAAAAATAATAGATGATGTGCAGTTTCAGTTGTCTAAAGAAGATAAATTGTCAAAATCAATTTCTCTTGTAAATGCGCTGAAGTATCTGTCACAAGTTTATGGTGGAGGTGATAAAGAAGATTATGCATTGAAAAGTCCAGAGTCCCTAATTAATATGATGGGGTCGGATTATTTTAAAAACACTTTTAACC
Organism: uncultured Flavobacteriales bacterium; assembly: GCA_913064955.1. Classification (GTDB taxonomy): domain Bacteria; phylum Bacteroidota; class Bacteroidia; order Flavobacteriales_D; family Parvicellaceae; genus Parvicella. Next base: position 8,947 of record CAJYBK010000042.1, on the reverse strand, counting down.
TCGAAGACAAAAAGAATTCAGGCAAGTTTTTAAGTAGTTTCTTGGATAGTACACATCATGAAACAAGAATCACTATTCAAATTAAAGATATTGGAATTGACTCTATGGAAGCCGTTCTTGCTAGAGTGAAAAATAGAATAGAATTTGTACTAAATGCGGAATCTTTAATGTTAGATTCTGTTTTAACGAAGTCAGATGACAAGGACAAAGGACTTGCTTATTTTTACGAAAAAAATCCTTGGGTACTTTCGGCCATTGAAGATAGTCTTGTTGCTCAAGGAAAAGTGGAAGATGAGTTTGCATTTTTAATGGATGAAAATTTAATAGCCACATTCAATGAAGATTCGGAATACATTAAGTTGCTGCAGGATGTTGTAGATGCAGAGAAGTTAGGCTATGTGGTTACTGGTTCAGGAGTTATTTATGCTAAAGGGACTACCTATCTTGTAGGTAACTTATTCACAAGTTTACTTGCAGCGGTCGTTATGATTGGTTTTTTAATGGCATTTTTATTCAGGTCTTGGAGAATGGTAATCGTATCTTTAATTCCTAATATTTTACCTTTAGTGTTTACAAGTGGCCTTATGGGGTATTTAGGTGTTCCTATAAAACCTTCTACTATTTTAGTTTTTAGTATTGCATTTGGTATATCAGTTGATGACACAATCCACTTTTTAGCAAAATATAGACAAGAATTGAAATCGCAAAGTTGGAATATAAAGGGGTCCGTTTTGAGCGCTATTAAAGAAACAGGAGTAAGCATGATATATACTTCAATAATCCTGTTTTTTGGATTTTCAATTTTTATTGCTTCAAGTTTTGGAGGTACTCAAGCGCTTGGTATATTAGTTTCGGTAACTTTGTTTGTGGCAATGCTATCAAACTTAATACTATTGCCTACATTACTATTGTCACTAGAGAGGTATGTAACTACCAAGGCATTTAGAGATCCCTTTTTAGAAGTAGTTGATGAAGAGGAGGATATTGAATTGGATAAATTAGAGGTAAAAGAAAAGATTTAAATTATGAAAGGAATTATTTTAGCAGGAGGATCAGGAACGAGATTGCACCCACTTACGCTAGCGGTAAGTAAGCAATTGATGCCTGTTTATAATAAGCCAATGATTTATTACCCGCTTTCTACACTTATGATTGCTGGAATACGAGAAATTTTAATAATTACAACACCACATGACCAAACAGCTTTTAAGACACTTCTTGGAGATGGTTCTCAGTGGGGTTGTAAGTTTGAATATGTAATTCAAGAGGTTCCAAACGGTCTTGCTCAAGCATTTGTACTTGGAGAAGAATTTATTGGAGACGATGACGTGGCGCTTATCCTAGGCGATAATATTTTCTTCGGAACAGGGATGGGAGAATTATTAAGAAATAGTTTACATCCAAGTGGAGGGTTGGTATTTGCATATCACGTATCGGATCCAGAAAGATATGGTGTGGTTGAATTTGATGAAGAAATGAAGGCCATTTCTATAGAGGAAAAACCAGAAGTTCCCAAATCAAATTATGCTGTTCCAGGGTTATATTTTTACAGCAATGACGTTATTGAAATTGCTAAGAATTTAAAGCCAAGTGCAAGAGGGGAATATGAAATTACCGATGTAAATAAAACATATCTAGAAAAAGGTGAGTTGAAGGTGCAGATATTGGAAAGAGGAACAGCTTGGCTGGATACTGGAACTTTTCAGTCGTTGATGCAAGCAAGTAGTTATGTGGAGACTGTTGAACAAAGACAAGGATTAGGTGTTGGGTGTGTTGAGGCAGTTGCATTTTCTAGAGGTTTTATTGATGCCAATCAATTGGAGAAATTGGCACAACCATTATTGAAAAGTGGATATGGAAAGTATCTAATGAGTATTTTAAACGGAAGAAGTAAGTAGCGTATGCGTTCAATTGAGGAATATCAGCAATTAGTACTCGAAGAGTTAAATACTTTTCAAGAGAGTATGACAGGTAAATTAAGTTTGTATGATCCTGTACAGTATATCTTAGAATTAGGAGGTAAAAGGATGAGGCCAGTTCTTACTTTGATGGCCACTGATTTGTTTGATGGAATAGTTCAGGATAGCGTTAAATCTGCTCTTGGTATTGAAGTGTTTCATAATTTCACCTTATTACACGATGATATTATGGATAATGCCCCTTTAAGAAGAGGTAAAGCAACAGTCCATGAGAAGTGGAATGTAAATGCGGCAATTTTATCCGGTGATGTCATGTTTGTTCAGGCATTCACTTTGGTTACTTCATGTAAAACAGAATATTTACGTGCTGTTATAGATATCTTTAATGTTACAGCAATTGAAGTGTGCGAAGGACAGCAACTGGATATGGATTTTGAAACTAGAGATGATGTCTCTATTGATGAATATCTTGAAATGATTCGGTTGAAAACCTCCGTGTTAGTTGGTTGCTCCTTGGAGTTAGGGGCTGTGCTTGCTAATGCGTCTAAAGAGGATTCTAGAAATTTATACGATTTTGGAATGAACTTGGGAATGGCATTTCAAATCAAAGATGATTTGTTAGATGTGTATGGTGATGCTGCATTGTTTGGAAAGCAAGTTGGAGGTGATATTTTAGCGAATAAAAAAACTTATTTATTACTAAAAGCATTAGAAGATTCATCTGAACAACAAAATAAAAATCTCAAGGTTTGGTTGTCAAATAATGATGAAGAGTCTGCAGCATTGAAAGTAGAAAAGGTTACTGAGATATTCAATGAGTTAAATATCAAAGAAAAAGCGGATAAATTAATGGATGATTACTATAACAAAGCTATTCAATCATTGGAGAAAATAAACTTGGATACACTTAAAAAAGAATATTTACAAGGGTTTGCTGATTCACTAATGGCAAGAACCTACTAAGAGTATATTTTATTTAAAGCACTTTCAACATTTTCATATTCAAACTGGAATCCTTGTTGCTTAATTTTATCATTAGAAACCCTGCTTCCTTCCAGTATAATTTCACTCATTTCTCCCAAAGTCATTTTGAGCATAAAAGCAGGGACTTTTGGCATCCATAATTTCTTTTTTAGAGACTTGGCTAAAGTTTTCGTAAAACCTTCATTAGTGATATGTTCTGTGCTAACTGCATTGTAAATAGAACTGTAATTCTCTTCCATAATGGAGTTGTAATACATGTTAACTAGGTCATCAAGATGAATCCAGGGCATGTATTGATTCCCAGTGCCAATGGCAGCTCCTAGTCCTAGTTTAACTGATTTGGAAAGTTTTTCCAGTGCTCCTCCATTTTCCGATAGTACTATTCCTGTTCTTAAAATAGCAACTCTACAAAAATCTTTAAATTTTATCACTTCATTCTCCCATTGCACGCAGCATTCTGCTACAAAGTCATCTCCACGCTTATCTTCTTCCTCAAATATATTTTCTGTTGTTACGGCTCCATAATAGCCTATGCCTGAAGCAGAAATAAAGGCGTCTAATTGGATGTTCTGCTTTTTACACTCGTTAAATAGGAGTCTTGCTGTGAGAACCCTGCTTTTTACGATAAGCCTTTTTCTTTTCATGGTCCAGGGTCTATCCGCAATTCCTGCTCCAGCCAGATGGATAACATGTGTCACGCCTTTCAAAGCATTCTCATCAATTTTGTTTTTTTCCCATTCCCATTCGTAGGTTTTTACTCCTGCTTTAGAGTTTTTAGTACGGGTAAGGTGAACAACTTCAATGTTGTTGGCTATTAGCTTTTTGGTTAACGCGCTACCTACCAATCCGGATCCTCCTGTAATAAGAACTCTCATAATTTTTATTTTGTGTAAAGTTATTTCTTAGTAACAATAAGCCATGTTATTTTGTTGTTAAACAAAGTCTTATTTTTGTATAAAATTAATTGAAAATGATTACCAGATTTGTTAAATTGACTATTTCAGAAGATAAAATTGACGTTTTTAAAAAGATATTTGAAACCAATCAAGTACATATTCTGAATTCAGTGGGTTGCTTGCATGCTGAGGTGTATCAAGATATAAATGATAAGTCAATATTTTTTACTTTCAGCAAATGGGGGAGTGAAGAAGATTTAAATGCTTATCGGAATTCTGATTTGTTTGAAGGGATATGGAAGGAAACAAAAAAATGCTTCAGTGGCAAACCGGAAGCTTGGAGTGTTGCTTAAAGAATTAAATTCATTGAGCCGCTTATGTTCCAATTTCGAATGGCAGAATTTTTTAGTTTAAATGAGTAAAAAAAAAAGGGGAGCCATATGGCTCCCCTTTAATTATTTATTTGTAATTAATATGCTTAATTGATTTACTCATTGGCACATCTTTATGGGTTTTGTAAGTGCCTAAAACCTTGTCTCCAATACTATTAGTAATTCCCCACCAGTAGTTCTCATTTCTATAGTGGTGCAACTGATGTGCGGTTTTTAGTTTGTTACTCCAAGGAAAGATGTGATTGTAGCCTGGGATGTGGTGTCCAAGGTGCATCCATTCATAATGTAAGTAATATATTATAACACCAAAAAGAAAGGTGCTAGCAATTCCTAAATTGAAAGTAAATAATAAAGCCAGTCCAAACATGGTAGCAAAAAGAATAATAACGGAAAGAATAGGAGCGAAAATTAAAGGAATGTCATTTGGCTCTTCATGATGACCATAATGCAATACATTCATAAAGTCCCTAAGTGGCTTGATGTTTCTAGCCCACCCGTATCCAATAGTGATTTTGCTTTCAGCGATTTTTAAAACTTGCATTTTTTTATTTTCGCCATACAGTTCATGGTCAATCCATTCTCCTTTTTCAGTTTGGCATCAAATGGTATTTCTACGACATTTCCTATTTGCATATGTAAAATGTATTTGTGCGCAAACCATTCAAAGAAAGGAGCGATAAGAATAGGAATCAAGCAAACGTACCAATACTGCGAAAAATATGAGGAGTTAAAGCAGAGAACACCTACAGCTATACCAATGGCAATATAAGTCCAGACGGAAAGGTGTGAGAAATAATGTGAAGCTACTTTCTTCATAATGATTTTGTTTATTAAGTTAATAAAAGTAGCGTGTGTAGTGTCTCAAATGTACAAAATTACTTTGAACTTTGGTAATAATTGTTGCAAAAAATCCCTACAGCTATACTTAGGTTTAGCGATTCTGCAGTGCCAGCACCTAAAATAGTGACGTGATGTTCTATCTTACTTTTTAAACTATCTGATATTCCATGGCTTTCACTTCCGAAAATCAGGTTGCAATTTGGAGTGAATTGACTTTCATTGAGTGGCGTTCCTTCTAAAAATGCTCCAAAAGATGGTAGGTTAGATTGTTTAATAAACTCCTCAATATCGGTATAGTAGACGCTTGTTCTAAAAATTGACCCCATAGTGGCGCTGACAGTTTTTGGGCTAAAGCAATCGGTTGAGCCATTGGAGCATATAATTTGATTAATCCCAAACCAATCTGCTGTTCTTATGATAGTGCCTAAGTTACCTGGGTCATTAATTCCGTCTAGAATTAAACTCGTTGAATTAGCATCTATTTTTGTTGAAGTAGGAATTTTGGCTAGTGCAAGTACTTGATTTGGTGTGGTGAATTGAGAGATTTTCGAAAGCTGTTGATCACTTATGATTTCAATTTTATCATCGGTTGATTCAAATTCTTGGGTTGCATAAATACATGCAATTTCATAATTTGATTGTAATAATTCTTTAACCATTTTAACTCCTTCAACGATAAATAGTCCGTTTTTTATACGTTCTTTCTTCTTTTGAAGGGAATTAATTAATTTTATTTCATTGTTGGTTAGCATAGAGTTTTTGAAATCTTCATTAGATTTGTTCAAATTTAAAAAAATACTCCTATTAATTTGTTATATCTCAAACGATATCAATTTATTTATTTCATTGCAATTGCTGTGGCTCTCCTTTTTTGTGCCTGTAGCCAAACCAAATACGTGCCGGAAGGTGATTACTTATTGACGGAGAATGAAGTTGTGATTGTAAAGGATAGTTTGTTAAGTCCTAGTTTGCTGAATAAAACTGGAATTACAACAGATCAGTTAACCACCATTATCAAACAGAAGCCAAATCGAAGAATAATAATTGGAAAATTTCACCTGTGGCTTTACAACAGGTCGAATCAAGCAAGGATTGACAGGCATATTTCTAAAAAGCAAAAGAAAACGGATAAGAAAAATGCAAGAATTGTAGCCAAGAATACAGCAAAGTTGTTGAAGAATCCTGATTATGAAGTAAAGGATACATTAGATAGGAAAAACACTTTTGGTGAAAGTTTAAGGTCTGCAGGTGAGGCGCCTGTTTTACTGGATTCATTGAAGATTGCTAAGAGTGCCCAGCAGATGAGATTGTATCTGATTAAAAAAGGATATTTTAAAAATGCGGTAGAGTCTGAAGTTGTTTTTTTAGATGAAACATCCACGCGAAGAAAAAACAAGAAAAAAGCCAAGGTAATCTATAAGGTTAAGCCAAATATGCCTTACAAGATTAATGATTACAAAAGAGATATTAAAGACAAGACAATTGATAAAGTGTTAAGTCCATTGGCAGTTGATTCATTAATTAAAAAGGGTAATAATTTTGATACCGATAAATTAGAATCTGAACGAAAAAGGATTACGAAGTATTTGTGGGAGCAGGGTTTTTATTATTTCAATCAAGAGTTTATTTTTTATCGAGTTGATACAACAGTTGGTAACCGTAAAGTAGATTTGAGTTTAAGTATTCAAAATTTCAAAATTAAAGATCTTGTAAATGATACTTTGTTGGATAAGCCGCACAAAGCTTTTAAAATTGGTGTGATAGAAATCTATCCTGATCACAGCCCTAAAGATGATGAGTATACAAATTATACCATGGTCAATCTTCATGATATTGATTTGTATCACAAATATAAATTAAAAATCAAACCTTCTTTATTGGTGAATTCCGTACTATTTAAAGAAGGTGACCTTTACAAGAAGTCTTTAGAGGAGGCTACCTATAAAAAGTTTATGGCTCTAGGTAACTTTCGCAGTGTCTCTATGAGGTATGACACGATTCAAGGCGATCTTAGAGTTCGAATATTTTTAGAGCCGAGCAAGGCGCAAACATTTAATGTTGCTACGGATGGAACACATACAAATGGTCTTTTTGGGATAGAGGGAAGTATGACTTATACGCATAGTAATGTCTTTGGTGGTGCGGAAAAACTACAAATCAGTATGTCAGGAGGTTTGGAAATGCAGCGTCTGATTTTTGCTTCAGATAGTACCTCTATAGGTTCTGAGGGAGAAGGAGTAAGTAATCTGGCAAAAACTTTTAATACACTTGAATTTGGGCCCAAACTTACATTGACGGTTCCACGAATGATATTTATTCAGCCCCTGGTAGAAAGAATAGTTGGGAAAAGATTGTCCAATCCTAAAACTGAATTTTCCGGATCTTTAAATTTTCAAAAAAGACCTGATTTTACTCGTTCTATTGAGGAATTTTCTTTTGGATGGATTTACCGAGAAAAGCCAGCAGTTACTATAAGGCTTACCCCACTTATAATATCGGCAATCTCCATAGAGAAATCGGATGAATTCATTCAGCGTATTGATGAATTAAATGATAAATTCTTGGCAGCAAGTTACCAAGATCATGTCATAGCCGGAGGTAAAATTTCGTTTGTCTACAATGGTCAAAATGACAAGAAGATGAAAAATACATTTTACTTCCAATCATCATTGGAAACTGGAGGTAATCTGTTACGTGGCTTGTTTAATATTTTGGATCGACCTTTTGATGATGCTGTGTTAGAGAGTTATAATTTATTCAACATCAGGTTTGCGCAGTTTGCAAAAATCTCAGGCGACTTAAGATATTATTTCCCTTTGACCAAGAAGAGTAAGATTGTATATAGGTTAGCGGGTGGTATTGGTGTGCCTTTGGCCAACCTAAAAGAGGCAATTCCATTTGAGAAAAGTTTCTTTTCAGGAGGTTCAAATGGCGTTAGGGCATGGAAAGCAAGGACATTAGGTCCTGGCAGTTATTTAGATCCTAATCTTAGGTTTGACAAAATTGGAGATATTCAGTTAGAAGGTAATGTAGAGGTTAGATTTCCCTTGATTAGTTGGGTGGAAGGTGCAGTTTTTGTAGATGCAGGTAATATTTGGTTGTTAAATGAAGATTCCCTGCGTGTTGGAGGGAAGTTCGATAAAAATGAGTTTTTATCTGAAATTGCTTTTGGTGCTGGTTTTGGACTTAGATTAGACTTGGATTTCTTTGTTATACGTTTAGATCTGGCTGCACCAATTAAAAATCCGTCCCTTTCCAAAGGAGATAGATGGCTTTGGGATGATGAGTGGAATGATAATAGAAAACCTTTTTTTCGACCACAGTTTAATCTTGGTATAGGTTATCCATTCTAATTTATGGAATTGTAAGATTTTTCAACCCTTTGTTCATAAAGGTATTATGAAAATAGAATTCCCATGTCCAAAAAGTTTCCTAGAAATGCAAAGAACCAATAATGGATTCTATTGCGATGATTGCAAGCAAACAGTTTTAGAATTGCCTAAAGTGACACGGGAACAGCTGGGGAATAGTAAATTAAATAGTGAGAGTAATTGTGTTGTTAACTACTCTGAAACTCCTGTGCCAAAAGAATCTCTTTTTACCATCAGGAAGTTTGCCTTAGCGGCAATGATTGTATTCGGATCTGGTTTGTTTTCTTTTAGTAATGCGCAATTTGCCAAACAAATCTCCAAGATTAATGATTCCACTTCTGTTTGTCCAATTGAACCAGCAAAAATTGTTGTGTCGGTACAGAATAGAAAAAATCAAGCTATATGGGGTTCGGTAAAGGCAATTATGCCAAATGGTAAAGAGTTAAAGTTTGAAGAGCATATTTACGGAGTTTACTATCTTGAAATACCAGCCTACGCAATTGGTTAGGAATTAGAAATCGTTGTCTCAAGAAGAAAGAAAATCA
>CAJYBK010000041.1 GCA_913064955.1 uncultured Flavobacteriales bacterium | reverse complement strand
AAATGGAAGCAACAAAAGCAGCTCGATTGATGCCCTGTGGAATTTGCCTAAGATGACGGTCCTGTTGCCATTGAGGTTTATTACCGTATAAAAAGTTTAAATCATGTATGGTAAAAACTAACTTCACCGGTGATATAGGGATTCTATCTGATAACTGGCTCGTAGTGTGCCAAAGCGCTATCTCTTTTGGAGCCTTTAATCTAAATGAGTCCAAAGGTTTTATTTCTAGTTTTTTATCGGAAGGAATTGTTGTTTTTGGATGTGCATAAAAGAAACAGTCCAAATCAGTGTCTTGAGAAAAATACTGAAACAAACTCTCACAATAATTGTACATGCCTGTATTTGGATATTTCATCCTGTCCAAGTCTATAACTATTTTTGGTTTGTGGCTCAAGTAGGCTAAAGGTATTAATTTTTTAGATTTTTTACCATCCAAATATTGCAACCAAAATGACCAGATTCACCTAATGGCTGGTCTAATTGATGATAACCGTTCTTCTTGTATATACTTACAGCCTTGCCAAAATCGGGTAGAGACTCAATGTAAATTTGGTTGTATCCTATTTCAGATGCTGTTTCCTCACATTTTTCCATTAATGCTCTACCAAAACCTTTTCCTCTTGCAGATTGAGGTAAATAGAATTTAACCAATTCAGTGCAATCAGCAGGTAAACCTTTTGTTGGGTATATACCACAACATCCTTGAACAATGCCATTTTCTTCTATAACAAAGCAATGTGCTTTCTTTTTCTGAAAAAGTTTAAATAGATTTTTGGTTGTGGGATCACTAAATACAGTTCCCGCTCTAGGCGCATCAAATTCTTCAAATACTTGCTTAATCATCTCGTAGAGAAGTTGATTATCTTGTGGTTCAATTGGTCTAACGATCATAAACTTAATTGTCTTAATCCTTCGTAAGTAGTGATAGCAACAGCATTCGCAAGGTTTATACTTCTTATGTGTTGACTATGCAAAGGAATTTTGTACAAATGCTCTTTGTATTTGTCGGTAATAGATTTGTCTAGTCCAGCAGATTCTTTGCCGAAAACTAGAAAAAGATCATCTTCAAATGGTATGTTCCAATGTGTTTTTGTTCCATGACTGGACAAAAAAGCCATTTTTTTAGTAGCATTTATCTGAAAAAACTCTGTAATATTTTCGTAATAAATAACATTTATATGTTGCCAATAATCTAGTCCTGCGCGCTTTAACCTGGTATCAGTTAAGTCAAATCCGAATGGTTTGACGAGATGAAGATTCGCGCCTGTTGCTAAACTCAATCTACCTATGTTGCCTGTGTTGTTAGGTATTTCGGGTTCCACCAAAACAATATTTAATGCCATAGAATTATCAACTTAATTAAGGACAAATCTAACTATTTATCCTTTTAGTTTTGGCAATGAGTCAAATTGATTATATTCACAAAAACAGAATACAGAACATGCAATTTAACGAAATCGAATACAAAAAGCCTTTCTATAAAATCAAAAAACCATTGAAAGATCATTTGATTCATTATTCAAGATGGGCCAATTTATCAATTAATTATTCGGATTTATTGAGGTATCGAGATCTAATTCCAATAATGGATAAGAATGGGAAGGATACCTTATGGAATGCAGTACTTTTTGATCAATATGATATTGAAAATATTAATAGAGAATTAATTAACTTATACCAAATTCTGACTTCAGATGGAAGTCCATTGGTTTATTTAAAAGTGGGAAGTATTGATTTTTGCACCTATGGAAACTCAAAACCGTTTAGAATAAAGATTGTAAATGAAATTAACGATAATCATGATTATTTCTATATCAAAAGAGCAGATGCTTCAAGGGTTTATGGATTAGAATTGGAGGATATCTTTTCTCCAAATAAAATGACTTATTTAGTTGATCAAAATACGTTAGTTGAAGAGCATGTTGTAGGAGTTCCTTGCGATGAGTTTATTAGGAGAAACGAAGGAAGACAGATTGAGAATAGACTTAGGTTAGCCAAAGAGTTTGTAAAATTCAATGAAAGATGTTTTGTTAGATTACTTGGTGATATGCGCGCTTATAATTTTGTGGTGGAGATTAATCAAGATTTTGATAACATCCAATATCGATTGAGAGCAATGGATTTTGATCAGCAAAGTTATGAGGGAAGAAGAAGTATGTATTTACCTCAATATTATAAAGACAACATTAGTTTAGTAGACCTAGCGACTGAAGTAATGTCAAAGGAAACAGCGGAACAATATGTAAAGCAGGAGCACGCAGCTTTGAAGAAAAGATTCTTGGCAGCGAAGCAAAGAACCAAAAGTATTATATGAAGAATGAGAACAGATAACATTTCAACTGCTGAAAATATTAAGGTGCTGCGAGAAGAACTGGCTGATTTCTATAAGAATGATGAGTTTTTGGAATGTAAAACAATGGGGGATATCACTAAACTTAATTTAGAAAATAGATTAGGGATAAAGATTTTTTAAATTTTCACCGCATCGGATTGTGGAGCGTGTAATGTTTTTGCTTTCCATTTTTTGTTTGCGTCATCCCATTCATAAAAACTTTGAACGGACTGAAAAGCCTGAAGTATTGCTTTTTCTCTGTTCTCAGGTGTATCTTTTGCGGCTAGCATTTTAGAGGGGTTCATCTGATTTTGGGTAGCCGTGCTACCAGCCAGGCTGCCAGCAGAATAGGCTGCATTACCACCAATACCGCCCCCAAGAAGACCACTTACAAATCTACCTATTGAACTAATTGCAATACTAATCACACCTTGCTTAACCATGTTTTTCTTAACTCCTTTCATCATATCTTCCTGATCCGCTATCATCATTCCTACTGCTGCTATGGGCATAGATTGATCTTCGGATTTGAATTCTACATTCAGTTGGGAGCCAACTAGGTTTGATGAGAGTATAAGTGGTGCTATTTGTTCGTATTTCATATAATAATCTATCTATTTGAATTGAACTACAAGATAGCGGATTGGCAGGTTCAAAAAATAAAAACTTGTTTAGTCCAGGTTTATTAAGTTTAAACATAGAGAATCAATGGACTGAGAATTGAATTCCTTTCACAATTTCGTAATATTGATGGTAAATAGATATTTTATTGCGGTTCCAGAATGACTCCAAGTTTTGAAATCGATCTGTTAAATTAAATTGCCTATTGAAATGAGTCTTGCCTAGGCAAATGGGGCATAAATAAACAGGTTTGCTGTCGGTTTCATCAATGTGAGCACTTCCATTCATAATACATTCATAACTTGTACAATGCTTCAATGATAATATATGTCCAGTTTCATGAGAGGCAACTTTAAGATTTCTTAAGGTAGTTTTTTCTTTGAATTCTGTAGCATGGGTATTGTCCTCTAATCTATTCATGCTCCATACACCAACACGGTTGTGTAAGGATGCCTGTCCAAAAACAAAATTCCATTGTGGATCTGGGAATATGTCGTAATTAGTGCAGCCAATTAAGCCAAAAGCGTCATTTGGTAAATTCTCTAAAAGTAGTTTTTTGAGAAAGAAATCCGTAAGTACTTGAATTTCATTATTTTCATTGTATCTAAAGTACTTTTTAGGAATACTACTAAAATCAACTTCAATGGATATCAATTCTGCTTCACAAGCATAAAAAATAGATAGATATTCCAAAGTCTTCTTAACCATATTTTGTTGAATGGAATCAAAATCACCTAAGATGGCCAAGTATAATTTAGTTCTAGTGGCGGTTAACCCTATGGGCTTAGAATGTATGTACTCTTTGAAAGTTTGACCTGATTCAGGATGATCCTTAAGCCAGTCATCATCATTTGGAGGTGATAAGGTCGTGTGTAAGTTGCTCAAACTATCATATATAATATTGAACGATGCTGCGGCATCCTTCGGAACAGGATAACGTGGTTGATGTTTTTCCTTGCAGGAAATGATCAGAGTTAGTCCAAGAATACATATTAAATTAGATAATTTTATCATCTATCATTTGTTTCACTTTCAATATTCCAGCTACACTAATTGCATCCCTTATATCACCATTTAATACCATTTGATATAGTTCTAAGAAAGGTAACTTCCTTACGGTAATATCTTCATTGTCATCTTGGCAAGCACTGCCTTCTGTAATGTTTCTAGCCAAATAAGTGAACGAAACCTCATCCGTGGCAGAGTTACTCAAATCCATTTCTTGAACTAGTTCCCATGTTTCTGCAGTAAGTCCAACCTCTTCTTTTAACTCTCTTTTGGCAGCATCCAAGGGTAATTCATTCAGCGGACAACCACCTTCAGGAATTTCCCAGGTGTACTTCTGAGTAGGATAACGAAATTGCCCTACAATCCATGTATTGTAATTCTCATCCAATGGGATTACACCCACTGCCAAATTTTGAAAGTTAACACAACCGTAAATACCTTCAGTTCCACCAGGAGTAATAACTTCATGATGTACCACTTCAATCCACGGAGTTTTGTATTTTGATTGAGTTGATATTGTTTTCCAAGGACTCTTTTTAGTTGTGTAATCTTCCATTTCTTTTATTCAGCATGTTTAATGATTACCAATAATAAGTTTTCTTCAGCGTTTAAGCAAAAATAGTTTCAAACAAGAATTATAGCTTGTATTTTTAACACCATAAGTGAAGTATATAATTTCAATATCCATTATTCTGTTAAGTTCCCTGAATTTTTTAATTCAAGGTCAAACAAGTCAGTTTCAAGTATTTTCTGTGGAAGAAGGTTTGCCTCAATCGCAGGTGTATGCCATATTAATGGATCACAATAATAGCGTGTGGGTTGGCACCAAAGGTGGTGGAGTTTCTGTTTTTGATGGTGCCAAGTTTAGGGTATTTAATCACAAAGACGGGCTTACTGATGATAAAATATTTTCTCTGTTTCAGGATAATGATAAGTTAATTTGGATCGGGACAGGAAAAGGACTTTATACTTATAATGGTTTAGAGTTTACAAAAGTAGAATTAGAGCCTTCTCGAAATTTTGTGGTATCGTCTATCACTCAAGACAAAGAGAATAGGATATGGGTGGCGACTAACGTAGGTCTCTATTTTCGAGAGAATAATAAATGGATATCTTATTCGGAGAAGTATAAAGTTCTTCAAATTGATGTGAGTTGTCTTTTTCTTGATGGTAATGGAACTATTTGGGCAGGAAATGATGATGGTCTATTTGAATTGCAGGAAAATGGCTATCAGCATACCTCACATAAGAATGGATTAACATCCAATAAAGTGAGGTGTATTAAAGAAGTCAATGGACACCTATTAGTCGGAACTTATGGCGGAGGATTGAATGCAAGAATTAATGGCGTATGGTATGTGTTAGGTAGTGACAAAGAGATTATTAATGATGTTTTTGTGGACAATAAGGACCAAGTTTGGCTAGCTACTCATAATAACGGAGTGGTTCGCATCAAAACCTCATCCAATCAGATTGATTATTTGAACACTTCCGATGGATTGTCAACAAATCACACCAGAGTAATCAAACAAGACAATTGGGGGAACATATGGATAGGAACATCGGGAGGTGGGTTGAATAGAATGTTTACACCCGTTTTTGAGCACTTTAATAAGTCGAATGGATTTAAAGGTAATATGTTTTACGCCTTAGCAAAGTCGTCAGATGGAGGAGTATGGACTTCTACTAATAATAATGGTTTTACAAAGGTTTGGGACGATAGTATTAGGGTCTATGATGGTGAAAACGGTTTTAGAGACGTGAAATGTAAAGCCCTATTTGAAGATAGTCAACAAGTCTTGTGGATAGGAACTGAGGGTAGTGGGGTTTTTGCACATTATAATAATCGGTTTTTTCAAATTAATGGTGACGATGGATTAGCGGACAACTGGATAAGAGAGATTACACAAGACCAGCAAGGTAATATATGGATTGCAACGGTGAGTGGAGTTTCTAAAATTACTTACGATACAACTTTTAATAATTTTAATATCACGATCAAGGACTTTAGCAACCACAATGGTTTGCCTGATGATAGAATTAATTGCATAAAGGTAGATAAGGACAACAAGGTTTGGTTTGGTTGTCAATCAGGACATATTGGATACTTTTTGGATGACAATATTTTCGCAACTGAATCCGATCGAAAATTAATCAAATCACCAGTGAAGTCAATTGATTTTGATATGCAGGGTCGTATTTGGTTAGCTACGGAGGGCAATGGTGTATTTTATGGAGATTTGAATGATCAGTTTGTAAGTTATAGGAATATTGGAGTCGAAGAAGGGCTGAACAATGGAAATGTTTATCTTATTAAGGTGGATGGACAAGGTCATGTATGGGCTGGTGCAGGTTCTGGAGTGGATGAAATAGCATTGAGTGATGCAAATGAAATCCTTTTTGTAAAGCATTTTTCAAAAAATGAAGGGTTCTTGGGTGGTGAAACATGTTCTAATGCTGCCACCATTGATTTTCAAGGTCGAGTATGGTTGGGTACTTTAGATGGATTAAATAGATATAGTTCGTCTACTAGTTTTAAAAACAAAATTGCGCCAATTATATACCTAGAGGATATCAGTATTTTTTACGAAAGTATTTTGAATACAGAGTTGAAAAAAGAAATAAAGCCTTGGTTTGAAATTGACAAAACTTTACAATTAAGTCATACTCAGAATCACCTGAGTTTTCATTTTAACGCCAACAATTTAATTAACCCAGACAAGGTGCAGTTTCAGTATCAGTTGGTGGGATTTGATAATGATTGGTCTCCAATTAACTCTAGAAAAGAGGCTACTTATAGTAATTTGCCCTCAGGTAGTTATGTGTTTAAGGTTAAAGGCGTAAATGAAGATGGATTTTGGTCTGAAGAATTGAGTGTTTCAATCGAAGTGGATACTCCGTATTGGATGACTTTTTGGTTTGCTGCTTTGGTTTTATCGGTTGGAATTGGTTTAATGTTACTTTTTGTATTACTAATTTTTAGAAGGTACCGTAGAAGAAATAAGGAAGAAAAAGAAAGGTTGAAAGTAGAGCGAAATATGCTTGAATTGGAGCAGAAGACGTTGAGATTACAAATGAATCCTCACTTCATATTTAATGCGATGAATACTGTTCAAGCTTTAATCGCTAAAAATGATACTAAGCAAGCACGTTATTATCTAGCGAAGTTCAGCAAGTTGATGCGTAAGATCTTAGACAATAGTAGACATTCATTTATTTCCTTGCAGGATGAGATAGATGCGTTGGAAAGTTATCTAAATTTAGAAAAATTGAGTGGTGATGTACCTTTTGAATATGAGTTCAAAGTGGATGAGAAAATCACAACAGACGTTTATGGTATTCCACCATTAATTCTTCAGCCTTTTACAGAGAATTCAATTGTTCATGGATTGAAAGAAATAGATCATGAAGGAAAAATCACAATTTCATTTGAATTGTTT
This sequence comes from uncultured Flavobacteriales bacterium, assembly GCA_913064955.1. Classification (GTDB taxonomy): domain Bacteria; phylum Bacteroidota; class Bacteroidia; order Flavobacteriales_D; family Parvicellaceae; genus Parvicella. Next base: position 11,259 of record CAJYBK010000041.1, on the reverse strand, counting down.
GATGATTACATTGAGTGTAAAGTGATCGACAATGGAAGGGGGAGGGCGATTGCCAGTGAAGTAAGACATCAAAAATCATCTTATCATAAGTCAACGGCATTGTTACTCACCCAAGAAAGGTTAGCTATGCTAAATACAGAGCACAATTATAAGTCATTTGAAGTAATTGATTTAAAAGCCCCTACAGGGACAGAAGTTATAGTAAGAATACCAAAGATCGAAATTTACTAATTACCTTCTTCAGTTTTTGGTGGTTCCGTATTCTCTTTATTCTCTTCAGAATATTCGTAAATCATCCATATGGTTAATCCTACTAGTAGCAGGAATAAAAAGAGTTTTCTGTTCTTGTACAAAGGTTCACGTGGACGCTTTACCACATCGTCATAAGAAGCACGCAAGTCACTAAAACTCTTGTGTTTCTTGATGACTTCGTCAGATGGCAAAGTATCTTTTTTGTCCTTATTTAATTTGTACTCTCTCATTAACTCTTAGGTAGGATGATTTTCTTTAATTTATCTAATGCTCTATATACTTTTATTTTGGCGTTGCCTTCAGTAGTCCCAATAATCTCACCGATTTCCCTAAACGAACGTTTTTCAAAAAAACGTAAATCTATCAAATCCATCTGCTCCAAAGGTAATTGATTCAATCCATTTATTACTAACTCCATCTGCTCGTCCGTGCTACTGCTGCTTACTTCGTCAAGTAAAGTTTGTAAGTCATTTTCGTTTAATTCTACTTCTTGTTTTTTATTAGCCTTTCTATAATGCATGTTGACTTCATTTGAAGCAATGCGATAAAGCCATGAGGAAAAAGGAAAGCCTCTGTCTTCATACTTACTCAAGTTTAATAGCGCTTTTAGGAAAACCTTGGAAGTAATATCTGCGGTCAATTCTTCATTTCTTACCTTCTTGAATATGAATAAGAAAATTTGCTTGTAGTAGTGGTCATAAATAGGAGCAAAGCGAGCAGGATTAAGTTTGGCAGCCTCAATGAGGTGCTTTTCAGTAACTTTTATCTTGCTCGCTTGTTCCTTCAACTTATTAGAGTTGTATTAATTCATTAAGTGTAATGACAGAAAATAAAAAAGGTACAAACTTTATTAAAGTTTATTCTTCACTTTCACTTTGATTGGTAGAAGTCGCGCTTCCACTGTAGTATTTACTAAACATTTTAGGATATTTAGCTTTCCATTCAGCAAATTTTTCATGTCCGCCAACCTGACCGGTCTGAAGTAAATAAAGTACCTCAATTTCTTCTTCCGTTAGGGTAACACCTTCTTCATTTACCACTGCATCTTTTGCTGTGTTAGGTTCTTTGTCTAATTTGTCTGGAACTCTATCTCCATCAGAGTCTAAAGGACAACCTTCATTATCAACTTCCCATCCATAAGGAGTTTTAGCACATAAATCATAAAGATCCGTTACACCATCACCATCCAAGTCACTCATGTCAATTGTTTCTGCTTCCTTGTCTCTAAGAATTTCATCTGCAGTTCTATAGGGCTTTCCAAAACTCCATGCCATAGAAATGTTAAAATAGTCGAATCTATCTTTTTTATCATTTGACGTTACGCCATCGAGTTCGTCTGTAAATGCAAAAGAATGTTTGTAACTAAGGTTTGCCGTAAGGTTGTGAGTTATTTTCAAACCAAAACCTCCTTCTAGATATAGATAGGCGAAGGCACTTTTGTCACTTTCGATTTCTGTTTCATAATTGTAATCCCTGCTGATGCTTGCTGCATTATTAGCATTAGGATCTTCTTCAGAAAGGTTTCTAATGGTTCCGTCCGACCAATAGTAATAATTCTCTGATGATTCATTGGTTAAATCTTCTTTAGCGTTAAAAGCAGCAAAACCAACACCGCCACCTACGAAAACTGTTAAAGGTTTTTGTTGATCAAAAACAATGTCATTATCCAGTCTATAGAAAGCGCCTACATCACCACCGTAAATATGTGTGCTAAAATTTCTAACTTCTACGCTATCAATTCCCCAATGACTAATCTTATTAAAGTTTAAACTTGCCTTTCCGAATACAGAAGGTGAAATCGGATGCATGTAATATAAGTGACCACCAAATGTTGATGTTTTAGCAGCAGAAAATTCCTCAATACTATTCAGTTCCCCGAAATAGTTTGTAGAACCTAATCCAAGACCTATTGCAGGGTTCATTGAAAGGTATTCGTACTTTGTTGTGAATTGCGCGCTTGCTGTTCCTGCTAAAGCAATTAATGCCAGTGAAGTTAATATTCTCATTATCTAAAAATGTTTATGTGTCCTTTGTAAGTTTTATCTTTAATTTCTATTGTGTAAAAATAGGATCCATCTGGAACTTTTGTGCCATCAGGTGTATGTCCATCCCAACTAACCACGTTTCCGTATGATTTATAAATCAACTGTCCCCATCTATTGTAAATGTTTAAATCTAAGCATGAAGCCAATTTTCCTGGAATTTCTACAGAGAAAATATCATTATCTCCATCACCGTTAGGTGTGAATACATTCGGAATACGAATAGAGTAATACTCATCAAAAGAGTCTGCTAAGTCAAGAGCAGTTGATCCAGAGAAACATCCATTTAAGTTGGTTCCCTCTAATGCAATGAGGTATTCACTTCCATAGTCAAAGATTACAGATGGATGCTCTTCTGTTGTAGTGGAATCATTGTTAAAAGTCCATACGTAACTATCTGCATCTGTTGATGTATTAGTTAGTTCAATATAAACACCTTCGCACGCTGGTTCTACTTCGTAGGTAAATGAAGTAGTTGGAATTGTTAAAATGCTAACGATGACTTCTGCTTGGTCATTGCAGCCAGCATTATCAGCAACACTTACTGTATATGTAGTTGTGGCGCTTGGTGTTGCCCATGGGTTTGCGATTGTGTTATCAGAGAGTTCAGTGTTTGGAGTCCAATTATAAACTGTCCCAGGGCTACCGAAAACGTCAAGTTGAACTGAGTCTCCAAGACAAAGGGCAGTATCAGGAATAGTATTAATTCTGAATACATTGATAGTCACAGTATCTGAGTTGACACACATATTGGTGTCTGTTGCTATTACTATGTATGTTTGAGTCGTATCTGGATTAGCATTAGGGTTGGCAATGTTTGCATCGTCTAATGAGTTGCTTGGGCTCCAAATGTACGTATCCGCGCCTGTTACAAGCAAAGGAGTAATATCTCCGTTACAAATGTCCTGATCTTGACCAGCATCAATAATAGGCAGTGGATTCACTACCACAACTACAGAATCAGAATTAATACAGTTGTTTACATCTGTCCCAATAACAATATATTGAGTAGTATCTGTTGGAAAAGCAATTGGGTTTGAAATATTGTCTGAAGTTAAGCTTGTATTATTGTCCCATAAATAATCCACTGCTCCAGAACCATTTAATTCAATTGAGTCTCCGATACAGATTTGCACATCACTTCCAGCATCAACAATTGGAAGGGCATTAATAATAACATCAATTGTATCTGAATTCACACATCCGTTAACATCTTCTCCGAATACAATAAATGTTTCATCTGAAGTGTTATTAGCAAATGGATTAAATATTGTCGTATCACTTAAGTTAGTTCCGTCCGTCCAATTGTAAGTTAATGCTCCAGTAGCTTCAAGTTGAATACTATCTCCAATACACATTTCCATATTAGGACCTAAGTCAACCGGTGGAAGCGTATTTACTGTAACAAGGGTAGAGTCGCTATTTACACAACTGTTTGAATCGGTAGTTGTTAAAACAAAATATCCAGTTGAAGTTGGAAAAATGGTTGGTGTCAAAGTGTTCTCATCATCAATGTTAGCAACAGGTGTCCATGAGTTATTAGCTGCACCTATTCCTGTGAGCATAATACTGTCGTTGATACACAAGCTAGTATCTACACCTGCGCTGACAATCGGTAATGGATTGACAATCACAATTACCAAATCCGTGTTCATACAGTTATTTAAATCGGTTCCGGTCACCGTATATGTTGTTGTATCCGTTGGAATTGCATATGGATTTCCAATAGCGTCATCAGATAATGTAGAACTATTGTTCCAAATATAATTTATCGCACCTGAAGCAGATAGTTGCGTGGAATCATTGATGCAAATCTGAACATCTAATCCTGCACTAACCAATGGTAGAGCATTAACAAGGATGTCAACTGTGTCAGAGTTAATACATCCGTTGGCATCTTCTCCTATCACGATGAATGACTCATCGGTGGTATTGGTTGCATAAGGGTTAAAAATAGTAGTGTCATTTAAGTTTGTTCCATCAGTCCAATTGTAAATACTCGCACCGGTTGCTTCTAACTGTATACTGTCCCCGATACAAATAGCATCATCCAAACCAGCACTTACTAATGGAAGTGTATTTACTGTAACCAAAACAGAGTCAATATTCGTACATAGATTAGCATCTACACCTTCAACGTAATAATACATCGTGGCCGTAGGAAATACATTGGGAGTACCAGTGTTTTCATTTTGAATAAAAGAAACTGGCGTCCAAGTATAATTTACTGCACCATTTGCGGCTAATTGAATAGTATCGTTTATACATAATGAAGTGTCTATTCCTGCATCAACCATTGGAAGGTTATTAACTGTGATAGTTATGGTGTCCCAATTTACGCAACCCAAAGCATCTGTCCCCATTACTTCGTAATCCGTTGTTGTAGTAGGGTAAATTGATGGATTGGCTATGGTGTTGTCATCCATAGTAGTTGTTGCATTCCACAAGTAATCTACTGCTCCAGTTGCAGAAAGGCTAGAGGTGTCATTGATACAAATGTCAAAATCAGTACCTGCGTTTACGTTAGGTAAAGGGTTTACGGTAATTAACACAGAGTCTATTCCTACGCAAGTATCATTGCCCGTTTCCACATAAAACCAAGTTGTAGTAGTGGGAAAGGCAAGCGGATTTGAAGACGAAGCATCATCAACCAGGTTGGATGGAGTCCATGAGTAAGTTGTTCCTCCGAATGCTGTAGGGTTTCCACCTATAGTAATTGTATCTCCTTCACAAATTGTGGTGTCGTTTCCAGCGTCTGTTGGGACGCTTGGACTCACAAAGACTATAACTGTATCACTATTGAAACAATTAAACGTGTCAGTAATCGTAACAGTATACTCAGTCGTGTCAGAAGGAGATGCAATAGGGTTTGCAATACTAGGATCTGACAAATCTGTGATTGGAAGCCAGTCATAATTACCTGCAAATGAAGAGGTAGCAAGCATATTACCAACATCTCCTGGGCATAGCCAAATATCTTCACCTGCATCAATATCCGGAATCTCATGAACGAAAACTGTTAATGAATCTAAATTGACACAGCCATTGATGTCCGTTCCGGTTACGATGTACTGAGTTGTATCATTTGGTGATGCTAATGGGTTGTTGATGCTTAGAGAAGATAGATTAATGTTTGGAGACCAAGTATAGTCAATTGCTCCTGAGGCATTGAATTGAGTTGTGTCTCCTTCACATAGGTCAACATTTGATCCTGCGTCTACTATTGGTAGAATGTTAATTGAAACATCAATAATAGCACTGTCAATACAAGCACCTAGAAACCCATATACTTGATAACTAGTGGTTACAGATGGACAAACTATTTGGTTGGATAACGTGGTGTCCGAAATAGAGATATCACTTACCCATGCATAAGATGATGCACCTGTTGCAAATAGATTAAAACATTCATTTTCACAAAGTGTAGTATCATTAGAAGTTGTTAGCGTAAATCCAGGCTCAACCACTACCGTCATTGTGTCGGTAACGATACATCCTATGGTGTCGGTAACTTGAATTATGTAATTTGTGGTTGTGTTTGGTCCTGCCATGGCAGTTAGGTTGGTGTCTATATCCAGACTGGAAGAAGGGAGCCAAAGAAAGTCCCCTCCAATAGCAGGTCCAGAAACTGTTGCACCTATCTGAGTAGAGTCACCCGCACATATCGTATCATCAATATTGGCTGAAACGAAAGGTTCACTTACATTAATTTTAATGGTATCGGTTCCCAAACAAGAAAAACCGGCATCTACATTAAGAATGTAATCTATTGCTGTTGTAGGATATACAGAAGGAGTTATAGAGTTACTGTTGTCCATATCAACTGTAGTGTTCCATGTGATAGTATATCCAGGCGCAGCATTTGTTGTACCTGGGATTAGAAGCGTGTCACCGTAGCAAATGATAGTGTCATTTCCTAAATCAACAGTTGGAGCGATCAGTACAGTTACATCAAGTGTAATAGGTTGTGAAGGACAGCCATATTGGTTTATTGCATTCACTGTCAAACTTCCTGTTCCTGGATTATCCCATATTACATCTACATTATCACCATTATTAGTAATGATTGTACCATTAGTAATATCCCAATTATAGGTAGTATTTGGTATAGATGCAGTACTATAATTGGTTGTAGTATTTGGGCAAATTTCTGAATCTCCATCAATTGTTGTTGGAGGTGCAGGTTCTGTAACTGTTATCTGATAGACCTCATTTGTAGTTTTCGGAGGACATCCTCTATCAGATGCTGAAACTTGAAATTGATAAGGAACTCCAGATGCCTGCCCACACCCTGTAGTCCAACAGAATTCAGTTGCTGCACTTCCAAGACCTCCAACAGGTGAGGTTACTGTAGCACTAGGATTCACAATTGAGTTGTCAAAAATTACTCCGTTTACATTCAAATAAAGTGAATCTCCATTAGGGTCGTCAAAACCAAAGTCAAAGCAGAGCGTTGAACCTTCCTCAACAGAGAAAGTAGTGTTAGTTGTTCCCGCTGTAGGGTCAACATTAGGAGCAGGATTGATAGGGCAGGTAATTGCCAAAAGTTGAATGTCTCTTCTAGAAACACCAATCAAATTTCCATTTCTATATTCTTTAATCTCCACACATACCACATAATTACCACTTGCAGTAGGTTTGTATTGTGTCAAACCAGTTGAAGAACTTATGAAGTTATAGCCTCCAGCTCCAAAAGGAGAAGTTATAAAATTGTATCCAGCAGCGGGCGTGTTAGGTGCTAAGGGCCAAGTAAGTGTTGCAGGTGGGTTGGGGTAGTTCCCTTGTGAACCAAATCCTTTAAACGGATCAACAAAAGAGAAAACTAATAAATCTCCATCTGGATCGTAAGCCGAATTTAAAATAGACGTGGTATCGTTGATGCCAAGAAACGGCACGGGTAAGTCGGTAAAAACAGGACTGCTGTTCGGTAGTAATGGAGGTGGCATGTATGCATGACAACAAGTTCCTTCATTTACTGGGTTGTTGATATTCGCTACAGCACCATTACGACAACAGATGTCTGCATAGAGATGAAATCCTGTGAAATTGGCTGGTAAAGTGACAATGGCTTCATACTTTCCTTCTCTAATACAGGTGGATGCACCAACCGCACAACCTCCAGGTAAGTCAGGTTCAATGGTAGTAACTGAAATTCTATTCAATGTAACTAATTGAATTCTGTTTTTGTCAGTTCCGCCCATTGGATTGTTCTGTAGCTCATGTTCGTAAATTCCTACCTGCTGAGTCATTTCCGGTGTCGGAACATTTGACGTAGGCCCACAATCAACATAGATAGTTAAGAGAATTTTATATTGATAACCTCCTGTAACTTGTCCAATGTATTCATATCCTAAATTACCACCTACTAAGTGAGAGGCATAAGAATTGATTTGAAAAAGTAATAAAGTTGAAAGAAGCGCTAATGCGGTGAAAAATCTCATGAAAAGTATCCATTGGTTAAGTTCATAAAATTAAGCAATTATAAGCCTCCGTAGTTGTCAGGTTTATTTAAGAAATCAACAATTTGTTAATAACTTTTTATAGGTCTAATTCTTTGATTGCGTGTATTTTACGATATAATTTTTGGGCTTCTTCAAAATTAAGGTTCTGAAAACCATCAGAGAATGCTATTTCTGGTTGAGGGTGGACTTCTATGATTAAGCCATCCGCTCCAGCAACAGTGGCAGCCATTGCAATTTTGTCTACATGCTTTCTAATTCCAATGCCATGCGAAGGATCAGCAATCACTGGTAAATGTGTCTTTTCTTTCAATATCGAAATAGCATTGATATCGAATGTATTTCGATAAGCACTTTCAAAGCTTCTGATGCCTCTTTCACATAGCATGATGTTTTCATTTCCATTGGAGAATATATATTCAGCTCCTTGCAATAATTCATCAATGGATCCAGATACACCTCTTTTCAAAAGAACTGCTTTTTTGCTTTTCCCTAATTCATCTAGGAGGTTGAAGTTTTGAGAGTTACGAGCGCCTACTTGAAATACATCTACATAGTCTTCCATTTCTTCTATTTGAGAAACTTGCATCACTTCTGTTATGATTTTAATGCCATTTTTATGACAGATTTTATAGAACATTTTTAACCCTTCAATACCTAATCCTCTAAAACTGTAAGGAGATGATCTTGGTTTAAAAACACCTCCTCTCATTATTTTAATGTTGTTGTCTAGCAAGTGCTGAACCGTTTGTTCAATGTTCTCTTCACTTTCTATGGAGCAAGGTCCGGCCATAATGGCAAAGTTTCCATTTCCGATTTTAACATTATCACCTAAATCAATGGTGCTGTGGTTCAGTTTCCATTTATGAGAGACCAATTTATAGTCATCGCTTACCTTGTGCAGATCTGAGATGCCTTTGAGGTTTTTAAATATTCTCATGTCTGGGTAATTTTTGCCTATGGCTACAATGTACTTGGCTCTTTGGGTATTAATGAAATTGCTTTTAAGTCCTGATTCTTTCAGTTTACCTTCTATTTTTTGAAGTGAAGAATTGTCTATGTCTTGTTTGAGTTGAATAATCATGATGTTTGCTTTAGTGAGTTGATAAAATTGTTGATGTCAGTTTCTAGGTTATCTGAATTCAATGATTTGAGAAATGCTGAACCAATGATTGCACCATCATTATGTGCTAATGCGTTACTGAATGTTTCATGGTCATGAATTCCAAACCCAACAATTTTCTGCGATTTTGTTACCGTTTGACCTATTCTTTTGAGATAGTCTATGGTTTGATTACTGCTGTTTTTCGTGCTTCCAGTGATAGAATTACTAGAAACAACATAGATAAACCCCGTTGTTAATTTATCTATTTTTTGCAGTCTTTCGTTGGATGTTTGAGGAGTAATCAAGAAGGTCATACTTAGGTTGTACTTCTCTTGAAGTATTTGATGTTCATTTTCGTATTCGGTCATGGGTAGGTCTGGAATAATTAATCCATCTATTCCACATTCTTCGCATTTTTGATAGAATTTCTCAATACCGTAGCAGATTATCTGATTGTAATAACCCATGAATACTAGTGGAATTGAAGACTTACTTCTGATTTCTTCTACTTGCTCAAAATATAGTGAGAGAGTCATACCATTGTTAATTGCTACGCTACTAGTCTCTTGAATTACAGGACCATCAGCCATAGGGTCTGAGAATGGCATGCCCAACTCTATGAAATCAACTTGTTTAGACGCTAGTTGTTTTACTATGTGTGCTGTATCATTAAGTTTTGGATAGCCTGCAGTAACGTATATGCTCAGGAATTTTTTATCCCTAACTAATACTCTGGTTAAATTATTGTCAATCATTTTAAATTAAGTTAAATTGGTTTAAGTAAGTAGCCATGTCTTTATCTCCTCGACCAGAGAGGTTGATTACAACGTTTTCGCTAGGAGAGAAGGTTGTTTTATTCAGTACCGCTAAAGCATGAGATGATTCTAAGGCTGGAATGATTCCTTCCTTTTTGGTGATGTTTAATGCCGAAATAAGCGCTTCATCATCCGAAATTGAGTGTAGGGTTGCTCTTTTGGAGCAAATCAATTCTGCATGAAGAGGACCAATGCCAGGATAGTCTAAGCCTGCAGAGATAGAGTAGGGTTCTATGATTTGTCCATTTTCATCTTGCATTAAAAGTGTTCTAGAACCGTGAATGACTCCTAATGTGCCGATTGCACCAGTCGCAGCAGTTTCTCCACTTTCAATGCCTTTTCCTGAAGCTTCAGCAACATGTAAAGTAACTTTTTCATTTCCAATGAATTGGTAAAAAGCCCCAGCGGCATTACTTCCACCTCCAACACATGCTATGATATGATCTGGGTAATTTCTATTAGTCTTTTCTAGTAACTGGGACTCCATCTCAATGGATATGATGCTTTGAAATCTGGCAACCATATCAGGATACGGATCAGGACCTACTACAGAGCCTATGATATAATAAGTATTCTCAGGGTGATTAATCCAATCTCTTATGGCTTCATTTGTTGCATCTTTTAATGTTTTACTACCTGAAGTCGCAGGAACAACAGTAGCGCCTAGCATTTTCATTTTAGCTACATTGGGTGCTTGTCTAGCAATGTCAATTTCCCCCATGTAAATTATACATTCTAGATTCATTAGCGCACAAACCGTTGCAGTGGCTACACCGTGCTGTCCAGCACCAGTTTCAGCGATGATACGAGATTTTCCTAAATGTTTTGCTACAAGTATCTGCCCAATAGTGTTGTTTATTTTATGCGCACCTGTATGATTAAGATCTTCTCTTTTTAGAAATATATTGGTGTTGTATTGCTGAGATAGTCGTTTGGCGAAGTATAGAGGAGTAGGCCGGCCAACATAATCCTTTAGCAATGATTTAAACTCTTTTTGAAATTCATCAGAGTCAATAATATCCAAGTAATTTTGTTTGAGTTCTTCAATATTACTGTGAAGTAATTCAGGAATGTATGCTCCACCAAACTGACCGTAATAGCCATCTTTATAAAGGTTTTGTATAGTTATATTGTTCATGATTTGTGTCTTAATTGTTTAATAAAAGAAGTTATTTGAGGTAAACTTTTTACTCCAGGAGATAACTCAAATTGACTATTGATGTCTAAACCAAATAGTTGCGGGTGACTTAATTTTTGAATTGAAGCAATATCATTCATAGATAGCCCTCCACTAAGAAAAAACGGTTTATTTAAATTGTATTCGTTGAGTTTTTCCCAATTGAACTTAATCCCATTACCTCCTTCGTTTTTTCCTTTGGTGTCAAACAAGAAGTACTTTGTAGTTTGCTTGTATGGTTTACACTTTTCAAAATCAACTTAATCATTTATAGAGAAAGATTTAATGACTTCGAATCATTTGGATACTAGTATGTTGCAGTGTTCGGGAGTGTCGTTCCCATGCAATTGAATGACCTTAGTTTGAATCTTCATAGCTAGTTGCTTTATGGACGCAGGGGGTTGGTCAA
>CAJYBK010000040.1 GCA_913064955.1 uncultured Flavobacteriales bacterium | reverse complement strand
AATTGGTAATTATGAAAATAGTAGGATTGTTGTTTGGGTTAGTTCTTTTTGTAGGTTGCACAAAGCAAGGTTGTAGCCCAAAAGCAGATGGTAATTGTATTTGTACAGCAGATTATAATCCTGTTTGTGGGTGTAATGATGTGACCTATAGTAATGCTTGTACTGCCGAATGTAATGGCATAGAAAATTATACTTCAGGAGAGTGTCCATAAGGATTACTTTGTTAATCTTTGAAACAAAAGGCATCTAATATTCCTTTTTGAAATATCTTTACTTTACCATGAAAGGTAGAGGGGCCACATATAATCCTAAAAACAAATTTGCTTTGGTAGATTTAGAGAGGGATAATGAATTTCTAGAATATTGTCGGTTTGAAGATGAAGATTTAACTATCAAGTCTGAGTACTTAAATATTCACCCTAAGTCAATCATTAATAAAGTACCTAGTCCAGATGTTCCCTTGGATTATTCGTTAAATCCTTATCAAGGTTGTGAGCATGGTTGCGTTTATTGCTATGCCAGACCAACACATGAATATTGGGGCTACAGTGCTGGGGTTGATTTTGAAAGTAAAATTTTAATTAAGGCAAATGCCGTTGCATTGCTTTCTAAAGAATTGAATGCTAAGTCATACATTCCTAAACCGATTATGTTTTCTGGAAATACTGATTGTTATCAGCCTGTTGAACGAAAAATTGGGGTGACAAGAAATTTGTTGTTGAAACTAGAAGAGTTTAATAATCCGGTGGGTATAATTACCAAAAACAGTTTAGTGCTGAGAGATCTCGATATATTGAAAAGAATGGCAGAGAAAAATCAAGCAGCAGTTACTATTTCTTTGACTTCATTAGATGAAAATACGAGGAGGGCATTAGAGCCGAGAACTTCTTCTTCGTATAATAGATTAAAAGCAATAGAAATATTCGCAAAGAATAACATTCCCGTTAGTGTGAATTTGGCGCCCATTATTCCAGCGATTAATGATTTTGAAATACCCAACATTCTTCAATCAGCAGCAGATGCTGGTGCAAGTAATGCTGCATTCATCATAGTTAGATTAAATCATGTAGTCGGTGAAATTTTTACCAATTGGATCAAAGAGTATTTTCCGGATAGAGCAGAGAAAGTACTAGGCTTAGTGAGGGAAATTCATGGAGGAGATTTGGGCAGTTCTACTTTTGTAAAACGCATGAGAGGTGATGGACCATTAGCCAAACAAATAAAGGATTTGTTTCAAATTCATTATAAAAAGTCTTTCCCAAATCCTCAAAAGATAGTATTGGATAGTTCACAATTTAAGAGAGTAGATCCAAATGGACAGTTGGGGTTGTTTTAATTTTTACAATTTCTTTTCGTCCACTTCAATTCCTCCCCATTCTACAATTGTAAAGCCATCTCTAATAATTGGTTTTAAAATTTGCGGAGCAATTTGATCTGCATTTTCGCTAACTGGTTTAAAAAGGGCAATAACTCTAATTAATGTCTCGGGTGTTTTAGAAAATTGATAGGTGGCTATATCGTTGCAGTCTTCTTGCGTAATGAACTGAACTTGATAATATTCTTCCAATAAGTTAGGTGTCCAAAACGTAATAAAATCTGTTATTTCTCTTCTGTTTAAACCAAGTGTAGTTAGTTTCTTTTCAAAAAATGGGATAAGTTCTTTCCTTTTTACGTGAAAACCTACTTGCATTTGTTTTAATTGAGACAAGTCATAATCACCTTCCCAAAATAAGTATGGATATTCTTTATTCGTGGAGTTATCTGTGAAGGTTGAATTCGGGTAAATTGTAAAGTCCCATTTTTCTTGAAACGCTGGATAGCAAAAAGAAACGTCTCCGTTAAACTGCAATGAAACATCTAATTGAATAGTGTCTTCAGCGTAAAAGTAAACTACAGGTTTTTTGACTTGTCTCACTTGTATTTCTCCCTCAAAACCAAGAGATAAAGTAGAACTTAAGAATAGTTGCTTATTCCCGGTGAAATAGGACGGACCTGCTTTTATTCTCAAGTATAATAATTTGCTCAATCCTTTGGTGTAACTCAAATTTAAACCAAAATTGAATTGCTTTGAATTGAATAAATAATTGGAAATAAGGTCATTTCCCCATCTGCTGTTATTAGCCCAATTGTTTTTCCAATCCTTATTAATGAGCAGTTTTACATAAGGGTCTAATTTGTTATTATTTATTGTCGAGACTCCACCTCCAATGCCATAATCTAGTTTTGTTCTGTCTCCAAAAAACAGCGAAACAGGGTAGATGATTGCATCAAATTGAAAGAAATTTCTTGTAGGATTGGTTAGAAAAGAATTGTTAAAGTCAATTTTTTTTAATGGTAGCGGAGGTTTATTACCCCATGCCCATTTATCTAATTGCCCGTTTGCATTATAAATTGTTCCAATAAGAATTATGACAGCAAATAGTATCTTCATTACTTAAGTTTATTCAACTCCTCTTTGACAAAAGAAGCCAATTCACTTACATAGGTCTTAGAAAAGTCAAATTCCACACCAGCAGTTTTATAAACTTCAGGAATTGATTTTGTATATCCTAATGCTAATGCTTCTTTGTATTGTTGCATAGTCTTCGATGGATTCCGCTTATAGTTACGCCACAAGGCAATGGCTCCTAGTTGCGCCATTCCATATTCAATGTAGTAAAATGGCACTTCAAATATGTGTAATTGTTTCTGCCAAGTAACATTTTGGTAATCTTTATAATCTGACCAGTCAGTAGTATTTGTGCTGAATTTTTTACTTATTTCTAACCATGCAGCATGTCTTTCTGTTACAGTATGATTGGCATTTTCATACAGCCAATGTTGGTAAGCGTCTACAGTAGCTACCCAAGGTAAAACTTCTAAAACTCCTTCTAGTTGTTCTTTCTTTGCCTTTTTGAGATCCTCTTTATTGTCATAAATGCTGTCCCAATGCTCCATAGAAATTAACTCCATACTCATGGAAGCCAATTCCGCTATTTCACTCGTTAAACTTTTAAAAGAAGTAAGTGGCAAATCTCTACTTAAAAAACTATGTACAGCATGACCACCTTCATGTACCATTGTAACTAAATCTCTATGCAGACCCACACTATTCATAAAGATAAATGGAACTCCAATTTCATATAATGGATAATTATAACCACCTGGCGCTTTTCCTGTTTTAGATTCCAAATCAAGGTGTTTCATTTCCTTCATAATCTCTAATCTTTCGCCACAGTAAGTATCTATTTTATAGAATAACTCAATAGTTTTATCCAACATCTCTTCACCAGATGTAAAAGGCTTTAAAGGTGGTTTTCCATCTAAGGAAACAGAAAGGTCATAAGGTTTAAGCGTGTCGTATCCCAATTTGGATTTTCTTTCTTCCGCAAATGTTTTGACAATTGGAACAATTTCTTTGGCGATACTTTCATGAAAGTTAAAGCAATCTATTACTTCATAATCAAATCTGCCCATTGCCTTGAATTTGTAATCTCTGTAATTATCAAAACCAGCATTTTTTGCTGCTTCAGTTCTGATTTTTATCATGTCAGTTAAAATGGAGTCCATTTCTTCCGCATCTTCTAGTCTTCTTTTGGCAGTTAGGTCAAACACTTCTTTTCTTTCTCCTCTGTCAGTAGATTTAAGGTGCGTTCCTGCCTGTTGCATGGTAATCTCTTCACCTTTATAAGTTATGGTTTGTTTTCCTGAAACACTACCGTATTTTTGACCTAGTTGAGCATCTTTGGCAAACAACTCATTATTCTCATCTCTGTACAGTTCTATGGCAGATTGAATCCCTCTAAAGTAGATGTCGTAACCGCCACCTTTTAAGTCCTTTTTGAAAGAACTATCATTCAATTTCTTGTTTAGCACATCGTCAAAAGGAGAGATTTTTGGGTTGATGTTCGTTACAAAGTGCTCGTAACTCTTAGCAGCTGCTTCATCTTTAGTATTTACCGTCATTTTGATATACCTACGACCCACATTTTCTGCAAAGACTGCTTCCATTTCGCTTCGATCCAATAGCCATTTATTGAAATCTTCTTTGGTGGAGATGTTTCTATCTGCTAAGTCTTTTAGTAACGGTTCTACTTCACTCCATTCATCAAGATTTAAATTTTCTGGAATGAATTTTCTAGCCGGTTTTTGTGGTATATCAAGTGTGTTTTTCATGTAATAGGTATTTATACAAATCTAATTAAATATCTAATATTAAAGTATTTGGAAACAAAAAATCCAAAACATAAATGCTCTGGATTTTTCTACAGTATTTTTTAAAATTTTTATTCTTCTTCCTCAGCGGCTTTTGCTTTAGGTGCTGCTTTTTTCTTAGGCGCTGCTTTCTTTGCTTTTGGCTTTTCTTCTTTTGTTTCTTCTGCTTTCTCCTCTTCAAATTTCAGTAAATCTGACTTGTGCAAAAGGTTAAACCATTGGTACAATTTCTTTACATCCGTATTAGAAACACGATCTTCATCGTAATCAGGCATAAAGGCTTTAAAGTCGGCTCTTAACTTAGAGACGTCATCTTTATGGTCCATTGCTACCTTACCTTTGGTATGTGCTTTCATTTTTTTGTAAACCTCACCTAAAAGTACGTCTTCATCATAAGTATAAATACTAATATCGTCTAATGCGCTGATTCTGTTAGAAGCAAATGCTGGAAATTTTCTTCCATCTTCTAATGATTCTACGATCACATTATTCTTTCCTTGACCTACTACTTTGTATAGTCCACTTTTTCCAGATATTGAAATTATTCCTTTTAAACTCATTATTTATCTTAATTAATTACTTGCAAATAGAAGAAAAAAAATTGAATCTACTATTTATTCAAAACGATTTTTTGCACAAAACGATTTTCTGCAGCCTCCAACCTTACAAAATATATGCCATTAGGTAAGTTGGAAAGGTCAATTTTGGTGTTAGAATTTAGAATTGTTGAACTTGATAGTGTTTTTCCGGTTACATCCACAAGTGCGTATGTAGTTTGACTAGTAATTCCTGAAATGGTAATCAAACCGTCCGTTGGATTTGGGTAAAGTGTAAGAATGGATTCAGCATTTTCTATATTCGCAGATCCGTAAGAAAAAGGAATAGAGACATTTATGCACCCATTGATGTCCGTAATTATTACTGAATAGTCACCGTTTTGAGTGACAACTAATACACTGTCCGCACCCGTAGAAATGAAAGGGCTAGAATTTAGTTCCCAGTCGTAATTGACATAGCCACTAGTTGCGATTAATGAGTCAAATACATAAGTCACAACGGGAGTTAAAGGCAAAGGGTTCTCAACAATTGAAATCCATACGGTGTCTGAAGGGCAACCCTCTATATCTTCACCAATTACATAAGGGTTATGTGACCCTTGAAGATAATGAGTTAAACCTGAAAACCCATCCTCCCAATTAGCATTAACTATGTTAGTACCTGTTAGAACCACTTCAGAACTGTCTCCTTCACAATGGTAGTAGGGAGATAAAATTTCGTTGATTAAAGGTTTTTCTTTTTCTACTATCTCTAAATGTAAAGTATCACTTAAGCACCCGGCAGAATCGGTTGCCAATACAAAAGTAGTGTCCGTTTCTGAAAATATTTGGGAATAAGCCGTGCTACCGTTTTCCCAAAGGATAGATTGATAATTAGACAACAAAACAATAGAAGTGCTATCTCCATTACAAAATTCAGTGGATCCAATTTGAGTAGGCAAGAAGTTAGAAGAAGTTACTGCAGCAAATCCATCTAATTTACCATAGCCAAAAGCGTTGTTAGGCAAGTTTGTTCCTGTGTAACTATCCGTGTAAGCTGAGTTAATAATGTGGTTAGTGTATTCAGATTGATTCATGCTTGGACACTTCTCTAATAAAAGCGCACCTACTCCAGATACCACAGGAGAAGCCATTGATGTTCCACCATTTACCATGTGCATGCCGCCATAAGCTAAAGTTGAGTCATTGTCAGCCGCTACCCATTGATTAATTCTGAAAATAGGAGCAGGTCCACAAACAACATGGCCAGTTGCGGCAATTTCTGGTTTGATTAACCCCAGTCTATTAGGTCCTTTAGAAGATGAAGAAAACAGTTTTCCTCTTTCAAAATTGTTGGGGAGCCAAATACCAAATTTGCTCACATAACCTGAGTCGTTAGCGTAATTGCCAACTGTCAAAACGTTTGGAGAGCATTGGAATGAACTCACAATACTTTGCAGTGAATCAGGTTGAATGTATTTGCTAATGCCAGGATATTCAACAGAAGTAGGTATAGTGTCAATTATTCTACTCATGCCATACGGCTCGATACTCCAAGTGTCGAAACTTCCCGCTCCAAATGTCTCAAATCTAAAAAAGTAGTCGTTACTATCCGGTGCAGGCATATATACTTGTACCAAGTACTGTCCATCTCGCTGCTCTGCCCATGTTTGAACTGTAGCAATAATATCATTGTTTCCGTTTCTAATCGTATCGTGAAGTAAGACATTGAGATTATCAGTGACATTCAGAAAAGATGTTCTTCCTCTAAACTCAAAATTAGGGTTATTTTTATCCGCACCAACAGCATAGCTTACTTGGTTAAAATCAGCTGTGTCAGCCCATAATTCCCAGAAAGCTGCGCTGCCACCAAAAGCAGAAGATGGATTGTTTTCAAACCAAGTAAACGAAGTGTCAGAAGTAACATCTGTGTGTAAATGGTATTTTTCCCAATCGCCACTGTTCCCAGCTGATGCAATGTAGAGGTGCCCTCTTTTGGCTAGGATTAAACTATCTATGTACAAAGCATATGGGTCCAACCCATCATGAGAACCTAAATATGTTCCCACACTAGCGTTAATAGCACATGGAAGGTTGTGTGTGTCTGCGTAGTTGAAAATGTATTCAGAAGCATCGACAACGGTTGCTAGCCAATCTGCAGCATTAAATTTACTTTCTACAGCAATGATATAAGAATCAGGCGCAACTCCCATGTGTGTGCCATTGGCCAGTCCGTTAGAGCAAGCAGCACCAGAAACCGTGCTTCCATGGCCCCATTGGTCTTGGTTAGTGCAGCTTCCCGCATTGATTTGAGCACTATCCCAGTGCTGACCATAGCCATATTCGCCTGGTGTGTTGGCGTTATTTCCTTTGGTTTGATCCCAAAGGTGTAATATTCTAGTGTTACCCGCAGTATCTTGAAAATCTGGATGAGCAAAATCAATACCTGTATCAATAAATCCGCAAACTACATTTTTTCCTGTAAAAGGAGTAGAAAGTGGAGTGGCTCCACTATGAACACTGTCAATTCTGTTGTTAATTCTCATGGTGTCACTCATCGGGATGCCTTGGTAAGGCGCGTAATCTAGTGAAGAGAATCTTTTGTCCGAAACTAAAGATTGCATTGCTAAACCTGGTATTCTAATGTATTGCCAGCCTTTAACTTCTCCTCTGTAAATCCCTTTGGATTTAGACGTAAATTTGATCGCGTCTTCCTTGGGTCCTTTGACAAAAACGCCCACAAAGTCTACCGTATCTGATTGGTTTTCTATGAAGTGTTGAACTCTAAAGTTTGCATTTATCGTGCCCGATAATTGAGCGAAACTAACGACCGTTACACAACAAATTAAGGCTGTAAGGAACTGTTTTATCATTTTTTTAAATTGGGATAATCAAATATAGCGATATAAAAAGTAACTGACTATTTTTGATTGAGCTATTATCTAAGTGCCAATGGTATAATTACAACTGCTTACTTTTTGATGATAAAATAAACAACCGTAGGATAAATGAGTGTTAACGAAGGCTAATTTCTTCATTTTAATGGTTTTGAATTAGACTATTTTGAATATCTTTACGTTCTTAGGTGTATAGGAACTTGATGAATAAAATTTTAGCAGGCATATTCTCTTTACTGACAACTTTTGTTGCCATGACTTCGCATGCACAGTTTTATACTGGGTCTAATATTGAGTTTGGACAAAACCGAGTACAATACCACAATTTTTTTTGGCAGTCTTATCATTTTGAAAAGTTCAAAGTTTATTTTAATGCAGGGGGAGAGAATCATGCTGTTTACGCGGCAAAATCTGCTGAAAAATATATAATTGAGTTAGAAGGAGTTTTAGATTTTGAGTTTGATGATGAATTAGAATTTGTCATATTTAACTCACAAGCGCAATTCAAAGAAAGTAACATTGGTCTATCAAATGACTCGGAAACTAATATAGGAGGAACTACCAGAATCATTGGAGAAAAGGTGTTTTTATATTATGAGGGTGACCATGATAAATTCGATAGACAAATAAGATCTGGTATCGCAAAAATCATTGCTTTCAAAATGATGTATGGCGGTAACTGGCGAGAGGCATTGAAAAACGCCTCATTGTTAACTTTGCCTGAATGGTATATCGAAGGTTTTGTGGCTCAAATGGAAGGTCCTTGGACTACAGAAATAGATAATTTGTTGAAGTCTGAAGTCAAAAATAAATTATTTGACAATATGAATCACCTAAGTGGTGAGAAGGCTAAGTTGGCTGGACATGCCATATGGAATTATGTTTCTGAGGTCTATGGAGACAAGATGATTCCTAATATCTTGTACATGACCAGGTTGAGTAAGAATGTAGAAAGCGGGTTTTTATATGTTTTAGGTTCTGGTTTGGGGTCCTTAAATAGAGATGTGAAAGCCTATTATAATGCTCGTTATGATGAAGATTTAAGGTCTACTTCGCCTGTTACCGAGGAGAAGTTGGAGTTTAAAACAAAAAAGAAATATCAGTACGACAATTTTACAATTAGTCCGGATAAAAAGTATGCTGCTTTCAGCACAAATGAGTTGGGGCAGTATAAGGTTTGGTTATATGATATCAGAGAAGATAAACTAAAGAAAATAGCCAAAGGCGATCACAAATTAAACAGGCTTCCGGATTATTCTTATCCTATTCTAGCATGGCATCCTTCAAGTCAAGTACTGTCTTTCGCTACAGAAGAAAAAGGAGATTTGCTACTAAACATCTACGACATTGAGACAAGAAAGGTAACGCCTAGAGTAGTGCCAAAAATTACTAAGATTCTATCTATGTCTTACAATCAAGATGGGAAGAAATTAGCAATGTCTGCGGTTAGAGATGGACAGACAGATATCTACATTTACAATATTATTGGCGGTAATAGCAAACAGTTAACGGATGATATTTTTGATGATATTCATCCATCATTTGTGGAGAATGATTCTAAAGTGATTTTTTCAAGTAACAGAATAGATGATACAATTCGAAAAAGGGTAGAAGTCAAACAATATGGAGTTGAAAATGATATTTATATCATAGATATTGATAGACCTGATAGGCCGCTTCAAAGGATAACAAATTCGCCTCTTGTAAATGAGACACACCCTGCTGCATATGATGCTGAGCACTTCACCTACCTGTCAGATAAAAATGGTATTTACAATAGGTACATAGCCTATTATGATAGCACCATAAGCTACATTGATACTACGGTGCATTATAGATATTTTTCTGTTGATGATAAGTTGTCTAACTTTCCTTTTAGCGCAGAAGATTATGTAATAAATCCTAACACTGGAGATTACAGTTTTATGATACGTCAGAATGGGAAGTTCAATTTTTATGTAGGTAATGCTTCTAAAGATTTTGCAAACGAAGAGGTGGTTGTTTATACGAGGTTTATGCAGAATAAATTGAAGTTAAATAACCAATCTTTTGTCATTGATCCAGAAATTGAAGAAATCGAAATTAATGATGATTCTAATGCTGTAAATATTAATAATTATCAATTTGGTAAAAATCAATCACAATCGGTAACTGTAGAGTTTGTGGAAATTGAAGACGAATCAAGTATTGTAAAAATTGACAAAACTGTTGATGATACATTAGCGATTCCATTTGAATTACCAAGGCAAGAAATTTATAAGATAAACTACGCTAATGACTATGTTGTGTCGCAGTTTGATAATGGATTTTTAAATCAAACCTATCAAAGGCTATCGCCTCAAGGATACATTAATCCTGGGTTTAATGGAATCTTTAAGGTTGGTCTCAAGGATTTGTTTGAAGACTATAGAATAATTGCTGGGTTTAGATATCCAGTCAATTTTTCTAACACGGAATATCTATTGTCTTTCGAAAACTTAAAGCATAGATTAGATAAGAAATACTTGTTTTCTAGAAGATCGTTTAGAGAGAACATTGGTGATTACATTTTCAAAACACAAAATTACGAAGCAAAGTATTTAATGAAATATCCGTTTTCGGAAGTGAGTTCTCTTAGGATGACAACTAATGTCAGGTATGATAGAAATACGGCATTAAGTACTGACGTGGCAGCACTTTTAACAAATAATATCCACGATTTTTATGGCGGACTAAAGCTGGAATACATTTACGATGCAACTAGGAATGTAGCTACCAACATTAATAATGGTACACGTTTTAAATTGTGGGGAGAATACATGCAGCAAATTGAAGAAAGAAAATCAGATTTCTTCACTTTCGGGTTTGATT
This sequence comes from uncultured Flavobacteriales bacterium, assembly GCA_913064955.1. Classification (GTDB taxonomy): domain Bacteria; phylum Bacteroidota; class Bacteroidia; order Flavobacteriales_D; family Parvicellaceae; genus Parvicella. Next base: position 8,670 of record CAJYBK010000040.1, on the reverse strand, counting down.
TTAGACATTATCAAAAAATTCATAGAACGTTTATTTTTGCAACAAGAGTGGCCGCTTCCACTTCTGTAGGTAGTCAAAGACTAGTTTATTATATGGGCGGTGTAGACAATTGGTTGGCTGCTAAGTTTGATAACTCCATCCAAATCTCTCCTAATGAAAACTATCAATTTCAAACAATTGCTACTCCTATGAGAGGGTTTTTCCAGAATGCTAGAAATGGTAATACATTTGCGGTTATCAATAACGAGTTAAGATTCCCAGTCTTTAAATACTTGGCTAAGAATCCTCTGAAATCTGACTTTGTAAGGAACTTTATGATTGTTGGTTTTGCTGATATAGGAACAGCTTGGAACGGTGTTAATCCATATGATTTGGAGAATTCATTTAATACAACGATTGTGGACGGGAAAAATTATCAGGTGATTTTGGAAAATCAGAAGGAACCAATTATCTATGGTTATGGTGGTGGTTTAAGATCAAAAATTTTAGGTTATTACCTACGTTACGACCTTGCTTGGGGAGTGGATGATGGGGTAGTTTTAAAGCCAATTAGTTATTTCTCACTTTCAGTAGATTTCTAAAAAATTGAAAATGGAAGTTTCAACCATATTGATTTTAATGGGAATTGGCCTGCTTGCGGGAGTTTTAAGTGGTTTTGTTGGAATCGGAGGTGGAATAATCATTGTTCCAGCATTAGTTTTTATCTTAGGTTATTCTCAAATCCAAGCGCAGGGCATGAGTTTAACTTTGATGCTACCACCAGTAGGTATCTTGGCTTTTTATAACTATTACCAAAAAGGGCACATCGATAAACTATCTATTACATATGCTAGTATTATGGCGGTATTATTTATAGTAGGCGGTTTTGTTGGTTCGAAATTAGCGTTAAAGATTCCAGAAAATGTAGTCAAGTTGATTTTTGGTTTTATCATGCTGTACGTTGCAGTAAGGATGATTTTATCCGGATGGTCAGTATTTACAGATGAGAAATGATTGAGAAAATAAAAAATTTATCAGAAAGTATTTATAATGAAGTCGTTTCTTTTAGACATCACTTGCATAAACATCCTGAATTGTCGTTTAAGGAGTACGAGACTTCCGAATTTATTCAGTCGGTATTAGATGCTCACAAAATACCTTATAAAGCTGGCGTGGTTGAAACTGGTGTTGTTGCCTTGATTGAAGGTAAGAATCCTTCCAAGAAAGTAATTGCGCTTAGGGGAGACATGGATGCTTTGCCTATTCAAGAAGATACAGGTTTAGAATTCACCTCCATTAACCAAGGAGTAATGCACGCTTGTGGACATGATATTCATACTGCATCTCTTTTAGGTTGCGCTATTATTTTAAATCAAATTAAAGATAGTTTTGCAGGCACGATTAAACTGATCTTTCAGCCAGGTGAAGAATTGCTTCCAGGGGGCGCAAAATTGATGATAGAAGCGGGAGTGCTTGGGGCTCCTAAAGTAGAAAGTATCCTAGGTCAACATGTTTTTCCAGATTTAGAAGTTGGTAAAGTTGGTTTTAGAAAGGGTATGTATATGGCATCTGCGGATGAAATATATATCAAAGTAATAGGTAAAGGAGGTCATGCGGCCTTACCACATAAAATAATAGATCCCATTCTCATCTCAAGTCACATGATAGTGGCGCTACAACAGGTAGTGAGCCGACACAACAATCCGGCTATTCCAACAGTTTTGTCCTTTGGTGATATTCATGGTTTTGGAGCAACTAACGTAATTCCCAATGAAGTAAATATTCAAGGAACTTTTAGAACTTTTGATGAGTCCTGGAGAAAAGAAGCACACGAACATATACATCATATAGCAACTGGCGTAGCAGAAGGTTTAGGAGGAACTGTAGAAGTTGAAATTAGGAAAGGATACCCTTTCTTAATAAACGATGAGGAAACTACTGAAATTGCTCGAGATGCCGCAGTTGAATACTTAGGTGAAGAAAATGTGGTGGACTTAGACCTAAGAATGACTGCTGAAGACTTTGCTTATTACAGTCAAGTTACAAAGGGTTGTTTTTACAGGTTGGGAACAAGCGATTTCAATAAGAATGTGACTGGTTCATTACATCACCCCAAATTACTGCTAGATGACTCAGCTTTGAAAATTGGCCCGGGGTTAATGAGTTTTATTGCAGTAAAGCAGTTATTGAGATAAAAAAAACGCCCCTACAAGTAGGAGCGTGTCACTTAAACTTATTATTTAATTAGAATTTTTTGATTGCGAAATTATGATCATCACCAAACTTGTGAGAAGTCTCTCTAAACTTGTCATTAGCTTCATTTAAGATTTCATCAATCTCGTCCATCAACTCGCCTGACTTATCTGCTTTTGCATCTGTGTAGTCTGCTGTAGATAAAGATTCGATTTCCACCTTTTCTTTATAAAGTGGTAATGCTTTTTTATATGCAGCCAGTAATCCTTTTGCATCTTTCAATAAAGCTTCGTCACCACAATAATCTTCCAACTCGTCTAATTCCTTCGCTGTTTTTTCAACATACGCTTCAAAGGCTTCGTATTTCTCTTCCATCTCTTCAGGAATATAATCAGAGAAAGACTTAATCAAAGCATTTTCGTAATCTGTAATTAACGGATTGGTCTTTTTGATGATTACATCATAATAATCTGCCGCTTTTTCTGGTGTGTCTATGTCACAAGAAGTTAAAAATCCCAATAGGAACAATGGCAATAGGAAGGATAGTTTTTTCATTTTGTAAATTTTATATAATTGTCAAAAATATAATTTTCTAATTATACAGCCTTAACTACAAAGTTGTTTTTCTTACCTCTTTGGACAAGTATGTATTTTCCTCCTATCAAATCATCAGAATTAATGATAGTCTCATTATTTGCTTTTGCTTTATTAATGCTGATAGAATTCTCTTTCAAAGCTCTTCTAGCTTCTCCGTTAGATGGTAAGAATCCGCTTTGGTCAGTTAAAAAACTAACAATTTCTACACCTGCTTCAATTGCCGTTAATGGCACCTCTCCTTGAGGAACACCATCAAAAATGTCATTGAACATCTCTTCTGAAAGTCCTTTGAATGCACTAACCGCTTCGTCTCCTTTAAGGAAAAGAATGTTAGAAGCAGCAATGGCACTTTCCAAATCTTCTTTAGAGTGAACTCTTATCGTAATTTCCTCAGCCAATGCTTTTTGCAAAACTCTTAAATGCGGAGCCTCTTTGTGCTCTGCTTCAATCGCTTCTATTTCTTCTTTCGTTTTAAGTGTAAATATTCTAATGAAATTTGCAGCATCTTCGTCACTAGCATTGATCCAATACTGGTAAAACTTGTATGGTGAAGTCTTTGTTTTGTCTAGCCAAACACTTCCTCCTGCTGTTTTTCCAAACTTGGTTCCATCTGCCTTTTTAATAAGTGGAGTAGTCATTGCGAATGCTTCACCACGTCCTTTTCTTCTTATTAATTCTGTTCCAGTTACAATGTTACCCCACTGATCTGATCCACCCAACTGCAATTTGCAGTTCATGGTCTTCCACATGTGGTAAAAGTCATATCCTTGTACTAATTGGTACGTAAATTCTGTGAATGACATTCCAGTATCTAATCTAGATTTTACAGAATCTTTGGCCAGCATATAATTAATAGAAATGTGCTTTCCAACATCTCTTATGAAATCCAAGAAATTGAAATCCTTAAACCAATCATAATTATTGGTGATTCTAGCACCATTTTCAGGGTCAGAAAAGTCTAAAAATTTCCTTAGTTGTGCTTCTACGCAAGCAATATTGTGGTTTAAAGTATCATTGTCCAGTAAGTTTCTTTCTTGCGATTTTCCTGATGGATCTCCCACCATTCCAGTTGCACCTCCAACAAGCGCAATAGGCCTGTGGCCTGCTCTTTGTAAATGTACCAAAGTCATGATTTGCACCAAATTTCCTATGTGCAGAGAATCTGCAGTTGGATCAAAACCAATATAACCTGAAACAACCTCCTTGCTCAATAATTCATCCGTACCTGGCATTACATCATGTACCATGCCTCTCCATGTCATTTCTTCTATAAAATTCATTGTTTTTGATTTTGGTGATGCAAAGATAGTTACCTAGGTAAAACTAACCAAGTGATATAATTAACCAATGTAATACTCTAATGACTTACTAATCTCAACCTTTGAAGCCGTCTGATTAAAAACCCCTTTTCCTATCTCTTCCAATAATGTAAAGTTAATTTCTTGGGAAGTATTCTTTTTATCATTTTTCATGATGTCTAATAATGCTGGTATTTCTGTTTTTAAAATAGAAACTTTAGGAAATAGTGCACTTATTTTTTCTTCTATTTTTTTGAAAGCTTCTTCGGCTAATAATCCTTTTTGCATAGATATATGAGCTTCCATAATCATGCCTGCTGCCACACCAAAACCATGTAATATAGGTTTTTGTTCTAATCTTAAAGATTCAATGGCGTGCCCTATCGTATGACCAAAATTCAACAATTTTCTTTCTCCTTTTTCTTCTGGATCACGGCTCACAATACCACCTTTAATGTCAATGCTTCCTTTGACAACTTTACTCCATTTTAATTCTGCATATGGAGTGCCAATACAATATCTCCAGTATTTCTCATCGGCAATTAATCCGTGCTTTATTACTTCCGCAAAACCTGAAAGTAATTCTTCTGTGGGTAAAGAATCAAAATATGCTACATCACAAAACACGGCTTCGGCATCTTTAATAACGCCTATTTGGTTTTTGAAATCTAAGAAGTCTATCCCTGTTTTTCCGCCAATGGCAGCATCTACCATTGATAGCAGTGTAGTAGGGATGTTGATGAAATCAACTCCTCTTTTGTAAGTAGCGGCAGCAAACCCACCAAGGTCGGTTATAACACCGCCCCCCAAGTTTATAATAAGTCCATTTCTTCTGAAATTATGCTGTGTTAAGTCACTCCATATTCCAGCCAAAGATTGAATATTTTTGTGTTGTTCTCCAGATGGGAGTTGAATGGCATCAATGTTTATATCTGTTATCAGATGTATGTAGTCTAAAAACCCAACAGTGTTCTCGTCTACAATAGCAATAATTTGATCTGGCTCGTAGCTTTGAATTAATTTTAAAAAAACTTCATTGTCTAAAGGTGAAATATGTACGTTGTTCATCATATGATACTTTCTTTGTTGCTTTTTGATTGCGAAAAATAACTTTAACAGTGCAAATAAAAGACTAATCAAGTAAACAACGTTAACAAATATTAAAATTGTGTCTTATTATACTGAGAAGTAATCCATTATTTTGTAGACAAGTTCAATTTTATATTTATGATCAATAAAACCATTTTCAAAATATTCCTTCCTTTCATAATAGTTTCCACATTGATAGTGGCGTGTGAAGGAGAGTCAGCGGGTAATAAAAAAAATGAAAAGACAACAGTAGAAATTATTGATTCTCCACCTGAGCCAACTATCGCCTATAATTTTACAATTGATAGTTTTATTGTAGACACTGGAAGTATTAAGCAGAATGAGGGACTAACTCATGTCTTACCACTTTATGGAATTACGCTAACGGAAATCTACAATATGGTGGATAAGTATGATTCTTTGTATGATGTGAAAAAAATTAAAGCAGGGCATAAATTTATGGTGTTGAGTACAATGAAGGACACTGTGAAACGTGCTAGTCATTTTATATATGAAATTGATGCAATCGATTATTTGGTTTATAGTTTTGGTGACAGTCTCAGCGCATACATTGAGTCGAAAGATGTGATTATCAAAAGAGAAATGGCTGGCGGAATTATCAATAGTTCTTTATGGAATGCTTTTATGGATAGAGACCTTTCTCCAGCGTTGGTGGTTGAATTTGCAAAGTTGTTTGCTTGGAGTGTGGATTTCTTTGATGTCAAGAAAGGAGATTATTACAAAATAATATATGATGCTAAATATGTGGATAATGAATTTGTAGGTATAGGAAACATACATGCTGCATCCATGAATCACCAATCAAAAGATTTTAGTTTTTATCGATACGAAACTGATTCTATACAAGCAACATATTTTACGGATTCTGGAGAACAAATGCAACGTGCATTGTTGAGCGCTCCATTGGAGTATACGAGAGTCTCGTCTAAGTTTAGTAACAATAGGTTTCATCCTGTGCTAAAAATTTACAGACCGCATCACGGAGTAGATTATGCGGCACCTATTGGAACAGATGTGGTAGCTACTGGATCTGGGACTATTACTCATGCAAAGTATAGTGGAGGAGCAGGTAACATGGTCAAAATAAAGCATGATGTAGGAGATATTGAAACGAAGTATTTACACTTATCTAAGTATGGTCCAGGAATCAAAAAAGGAGTACATGTGTACCAAGGGCAGTTAATCGGAGAAGTGGGAAGTACTGGTACTTCTACCGGTCCGCATTTGGATTATAGAGTTTATATCAATGGAAAAGCAGTAGATCCGCTAAGTATTGATATTCCTACGGTGGACCCTTTGAAGGATAGTGCATTAGTGTTATTTTTGCAGTATATTGAACCAATAAAACATACTTTGGATAGTATTCCTGCTGATGAAATTATTGAACCAGAACCAGTTGCAGTCGATAGCCTTCAATAAACTAATATTAGTTTTATTCTTTTATTGTGCAATCAATGCGCTTTATGGACAGCACGACATTGAAAAGTACATTCCCCACGAGGAGTCGCCTTTAGTTACGCATCCTCAGATTGAAATCAGAACAATTGTGCATGTCATTAAAAGGTCTCATGATGTTGCAGACAACTTAACAGAAGATAGTCTTTCCTATATCACACAGCAGTACGATTGGATCAATAGTTTCTACCGAGATTTGAGAAAACCTACTTTGGCAACTTCCGATGGAGTTGAACATCACATTCCTTCCGCTAGATTAGAGTTTAAAGTGGTAGATATACTTTTTCACGTAGATGCAAATGACTGGGATAGAATGTCAACCGAAGAGGATACACGTCACTCAATGAATTTTGTAAGTTACAATGAAAGTACTTCAGAACTTGTTGTAGAGGGCAAATGGAAAAGTAGTTTACAAAGAGCTGAAGATAGTCTGAAGATTTCGTTCAAAGATGGCTCGCACGAAATTGTAAGGTTTTCCTCTGTAAAGGTTGACGGACAGCAAACTGTTTTTAAACTCATCTCCAACAGGTCCTTTGAAAAGGAGGCGACTATCATCACAGCATTCAAAGAAAACAATAGAAATTGCGCTACCGACCTTTGGGATAAATACGCTACAGATAAAAATGCATTGCATGTTTTTTATACTGGAAGTTCTAAATCTGGGATTGCTTTTGGTTGCGGTCCGCAGCCCTATTTTTTGAATGTTACTAATATTATCAAAGGAGGGGACTGGGCAGGAGCGCAGTTAACCGCTCATGAGTTAGGACATACAGTTGGTTTGAGCCATACAGATAGGCCTCAATTTGATGACTTGCCAAAAGCTGATAAGTTTGGTTTTATAGATTGCAATCAAAGCGCAACTAGTAATAATATTATGGGATATAATATTTGCCGAAATTATCTTTCTCCTAAGCAAGTTGGGTATGTTCATTCCCTTTATTCCAAGCGAAAGGATCGAATATTACTTACTACAGCTAATGAATACATTGCCAACGACCCGATAGAAATATGGGATGATGCCATTTGGGATAAGGCCATGGTTGTCAAGAGAGATATTGTGATTCGAAGAGGTCAGACCTTGAAAATTCAAGAACAACTTCATATGGCCGCAGGTGCAACTATTTACTTGGAAGCAAAGGCGCAACTAATTGTCGATGGGGCTGAAGTACTTAACTTCTTTGGGACAAATTGGAATGGGGTTAAAGTTTGTAGTTCTTACGAAAGAAGCAATAAACTCCCTTGTAAAGAAAAAAATCAAGGTCAAATAATATTACGCAATAATGGCAATATCAAAGATATACTTCAGCTTTAGTTGTCAAGTTTCCGTTTAACGTAAATTTCTGACTGTTCACAGACTCTTGTTTGAAACAGATAGATAATATGGGTTTGGCTTTAGTTATAATTCTTTCATTTGTAACAGTTAACCATTAAAAATTAAAAAAATGTTAAAAGAGTTTAAGAATTTTATTATGACAGGCAATGTTGTTGATTTAGCAATTGCTGTTATACTTGCAGGAGCCGTAGGTGCTGTTGTCAAAGGTTTCGTAAGTATGATTATGATGCCAATTATCGGTATGTTCACAGGTGGATCCAGTTTTGCTGACAAAGTAATTGTGTTAAACCCAGGTGTTGAAGGTGTTGCTGGAGTTGATCGCGCCAGCCGGTCATCCCTGGGGCTGATCGGGCGCGGGATTAGTTTGGGTCTGTGGCGCCTGGTCAAACTGGAGCGTGGCGGATTCCACCGGCTCGCAGAGGGTCTTTTTCATCAAGTGACCGACCTTGAACTTGACGCTCCGTTTGGGGGGACCTTGAACGCGTGCCAGGGTCTTGGGGTGCTGGGCCATTCGCGCGGCTCGCTGGCGGCCACTTCGGCCAGCTTGATGATCGCGTTGATGACCGGCTGCATGCCGCGGTGGCCGAACATGACGGCTCCGAGCATGGTTTCCTCGTCGAGTTCCTTGGCTTCCGACTCGACCATGAGCACGGCATCGGTCGTGCCTGCAACGATCAGGTCCAGAATGCTTTCCGACATCTCATC
>CAJYBK010000039.1 GCA_913064955.1 uncultured Flavobacteriales bacterium | reverse complement strand
TAAATCCATTCCATGTAATTGAGCAATAATGTCGCAAATTAAAAGTAAAATGGCTCCCAGTATGGCTGCAAAAGGAATTAACTGATGATGGTTTTGAGATTTGAGAATCAATCTGGATAAATGCGGTGCAGTCAATCCTATGAAAGCAATGGGTCCGCAATATGCTGTAACTATTCCAGCCAATACTCCAGTGATCAGCATAACTGTCCATTTAATTTTGGATGCAGAAATACCTAATGTTCTCGCTTGCGTTTCACCCAATAAAAATCCATTGAGTGGATTAGCGAAAAGCATGGCAAGAAATATGAAAACGATGATGATTCCTCCAAAAAGAATTAATTCATTTAAGTCTACTGCGGTAAGACTTCCCATAGTCCACAATAAATATCTTTTGATAGATTCGCTAGGTGCAAAATATTGTAAAATACTAACCATAGCACTTGCAAAAGAACCAATCATCAATCCTGCGATTAATAACATCGGGCCATTGCCTATTCGTTTGGATAATAACATGATCAATGCTAATGTAAGCGCACTTCCAATGATACTAAAAATAATAGAAGCATTGCCTAGTCCTGTAATGTCCAAAGTAAACAACGAACCAGCCATCAATAAAACTGCTACGCCTAATCCTCCGCCTGCACTTATTCCTAATATGTAAGGCCCTGCCAATGCATTTCTAAAGTAAGATTGCATCAATAAACCACCCACACTTAATGCTGCACCGCTTAGGATGGCAGTGATTACTCTGGGTAATCTAATCTCTCTAATGATAAAGTTTAGTTTACTTTCTGAGAATAAGCCTTCCGTGACTTGAGAAGGTGCCAATAATTCACTGCCTAGAAATAAGCCTACAAAAAACAAGACCACGAGTAGCAATCCTGCAATTAGTATAAATATGTTCTTACGCTTCAAAGTGAATTACTTGATTTGATTAAAGTAGGTGAAGTTAGTGTTTTCAAATAGTTGAGGATGCATAATTTTAGCATAGTCCTGTAAAACCCAATCTGCTCTTACTACTCCAGATTCCCAATAGTCATTACCTCCTTGTGGAGTTGTTTTAGCATTTTGCTGAAAGATACCTTGCTTAATATTGTCTACAAATGATTGGTAACGAGGATCACGAGAAAGTAGTTCTTCAATTGAATTCACCTCTGGATTAATCCAAACGTCATTTTGAATGGCTTTAGTTGCCACTGATTCAAAAGATAACTGCAAACTTCCTGTATTATCGTCAGCAGACCAAGCATACGTAGCATTTACATCTTGTAAGATTTTAGCAATGTAACTTTTTCCACCTGGAATGTACCAAATGTCTTGATACATGGAAGAAAATAATACTTTGGGTTGAAAGGATGCGCTTTTACATTTCTCAGATATAGACTTGTAATTGGTTTCAATGTCCTGGAATAAACTATCCGCTAATATTTTTTGATCTGTTAAGACACCAAAAAGTTTGATCCATTCTGCTCTAGCTAAAGGATGATTTTCCTGCCATTCTGAACATTGAACAATGCTAATTCCTGCATCTTGGGCTTTTAATAAGTCTTCTGATAAACCTCCGTTGTATGCACTCGTGAAAATAATTTGAGGAGCATTAATAACCAATTTTTCCAGATTGATTTGGCCATTGGATCCTACCTCTATCGTGTTGCCATTTTTATATTGATTCAAAACACCAGAATGATAGATGAACTCATGATTCTCTATAATTGAAATATTTTGAGTAAGGTTTAGTGCATCTAAAAAACCAATATAACTAGAGGATAATACGCCAATATCATCAATGGGAGTATGTATAATTGATTCGTCAGCGCTCGGTTGGTATTTACTTCCCTTAGGTACTAGAATGTATTTAGCAATTTGAGTTTGAGAATTCAAATCTTGAATGACAATACTTTGCAGTCCTCCTGGAATTGTATCAATGGTAAATCCTTTGGCGTAGGTTAGCGCAACGGGAGATTGCTTAACGAATACCTTATTCCCAGAAGAGTAGCTATTGCTTTCCGAACAGGAGCAAATAACCCAAGAAAGGCTTAAGGCTACTAAAACTTTAATAAGGCTGTGATTCATTCTGCAAAAATAAAGTAATTTTGCGCCACGATGAGGGATGAAGAGAAATACTTTTTACTGGCAGGACTAATTGTTGCTGCTATGGTTGGATATTTAATGGGGCAACACGCTAAAAAGGACGGGTATTCATTCGGTAAATCTTTTTTTTATACTACAGTAGGAATCTTCTCCTTGGTATGCATCTTTTGGCAATGGTATTGGAAGTAGTTTAGAATTTTCTACTTTCAATTCGACCTGACTTTTTATCCAATAGGAATAAATGAATTGTTTTTAAGCCTCTTAGGTTGCATTCTATCAATAGTTTAGTCTTGGACTCGTAAACATAATTGATTTCATATTTTGCATTGATAATTGCATTGGGAAAGTTTTTTATTTCTTTTCCGTCAAAGTTTGAATTAGTTAAGTATAATCCATTTTTAAAAATGAAAAGATTTTCCTTTTCCTTGCCAATGTTTTCAATGACAATATAATTATTACTGAAATTGTCAAAAATGAATGCTTGATTTTCTCCGAATGTATGTTTCTTCCCTAACTGTTTAAAAAGGTGAATGTCTTCGTCAATGTCAATATGATCAAAAGAATAACTAAAAACATTACAGGTCTCACCGGGCAGCGGATTGAATAGTGAATTTGGTTTGGTATTTTTTGTGATTACATCATGAATATCATCTCTTGTAAAGGGGGTGTTGCCCTGTTCCTCCTCTTGATTTTGGCTTGCTTCTCCAGGCGGAGAACTATCGATGATTTCATTTTCATTAAAGTGCCTTTTAAGCAGATCCAAGATTTTAGCATAATTATATTGACCCGGCCTATGGTCAATCTCTGCTAAAAACGAATCTGCCGTCATTGGTAAGTCTATAAGGTACTCACTTAAAGAATTGACCTTTTCTTCCTGCCAGTAGAGGTAAGTTAATTGAGATATGTCTTTATTTACAAAAAGTTGAAAAAAGTTTTGATGATCCCTTACCAAAGGACTAAACGCAACAGTAGGAAGTATGTAAAAAACTTCAAAATCATAATTAAAATAATCGCAGGCAGTTTTCAAATCATTTATTAAGTCATCATTGTATGTACTTAAAATTCCAGATTTATTCATTGCGTAATAGGTCTCCAACTGTTGTAAATCTATTTCGTCTTGTTCTCCATTGCCAGAAGCACTTTGACCAATGAAAAATTCTTTAAAGGTTAATTTTGGTTTGCCTTCAATTTCAACCAAAGAAATGATTACTTTTCCTCCTCTTTTTTCTCCATTGTGACTGAACAATTCCCATGATGCTTTTATTGGGTAATTCAATTTGGTTTTAAGAAATTCTTCAATTTGTTTTAATCCTTTTTCTCCAACAAATTCTCCAAGACCGCCTCCGTCAATAGGTCTTCGAATATCGGTATAAGGATGTGCATAATGTCCATTGTTTATTTTGCAATATAGGTTACTGAAGTCGCAATACACGTCTGTGACATAAGGCAAAGCGTCACTGATGTACATCTTTACTTCTTCCTGAGTTGGTGTGTATCCTAGTTTTAAATGCATCTAGACTAGATTGTTAAAAGTTTTCTCAAATTTAATCTATTCACTTTGATTGTTATGCCGCCCAATTGGTGAATCAGTAAGGTGACATGCTAATCAGTAATGCTAATTTGATATAAAGAATTACTTCACCAAATAAAAGCTCTTCCTAGCATTTCCTGTACTTACAACTAATTGATAAACTCCTTTGCTTAAATCACCTAAATCGTTGATGTAAAGTATCGGTTGAGTGGCCATATTACTTTGGAGAAATACTTGCCTTCCCGTCATATCCACAATACTAATGTTCACAGTTGCGTCCACTTTATCTAATCCTTTGATAATTATATTATTCTCAAAAGGGTTAGGGTAGGTTACTACCATTTCCCAATTCAATTCTTCTACGGCAGAACTACTTAATGTATCTTCCACATTAATCGTAAAATGAGTAGTGTCATTACTACAACCTGCATTGGCAGCAACCAATGTAACATCATAAACACCAATACTTCCATAAAGGTTCCAAGGGTTTTGGTCTGTGCTAGTGTTCCCATCTCCAAAGTCCCACATGTACGAAGTAGCATTGCTACTACTGTTTGTAAATGAAACAATCGCATTAGGTAAGTTAACCGTGGTGCTATTTGGTGTTGCGGCAGCAATCGGTCCAGGGTTAACTGTTACCGATACGCTCTGACTCATTTGGTCTGAACCACCAGGGCCACTTGCAACCAATGTTACGTTGTAAGTACCAGTACTGGCAAAGGTTACATAAGGATTGTTAGCCGTGTTGTCAGTCATAATTCCACCAGTAACACTCCATAAGTAGGAAGTAGCGTTGGTTGAACTGTTAATCAATTGGATAGAATCTCCTTCACACACAGTTGTGTTATTCGTAGAGAATCCCGCCACCGGTGTTTGTGTTGGGTTTTCCAATAGTTGCCCATCAGATGATGTTTCAATACTTACAAGACCTGCGCCATTGGTGCTTCTTACCGAAACGTAATATGTAGTGGTGTAAGTCAAACTCAATCCAGTGGCTGTAAAAGATGTCGCTGTGCCATTGTCAGTCCAGTTGATGGTGTTGGTAGCGCCCGCAGAAGTACCAACTGCATATTCATATTTAGTAATTCCACTGTGAGTATCTGTTGAAGTAGACCAGTTCCCTGAGATTTCGGTATTAATATTGAAAACGTCAATGTCTGTAGAAAGCCCATCATTGATAGAAGCGCTTGAAGGTTGTGTCCAATCAACATCAACCATATCGTTAGTCACCGTACTCCAGTTGTTGGCTTGGTCTATTACAATACTTTTGATGTTGGCAGCAGGTGTGCTTGGATTGGTGTTTTGAAACCTAATATCAGCAGTTGCATTTCCAATGGTAATTAACTCTGTTGCATTTCTGCTTTTGTAAACCGTAATATCATCATAAATTGCTGTACAGTTCCCTGTCCTTAAGGAAATACTGTTAGCACTTGTCAATGGAGTTGGGTCCGTCCAAGAAGAAACCAGATTATCATCTAAGTAAACTTGAATTAAACCGGTTGCAGGGTTATGTAAAACTTTAAAATCGTATGTAATATTTGGATCAACAACTACATCGTCATCTGTTTGAATAGTAATGCTGTTCCCTACTGAATTGTAGATTTGGCATTTGTCATTGTCTGCCCTAAAATAAACCATGTAAGAATTACCTCTTTGCGTTTGGGTTGCGTCATCACAGAAAAAGTGAATTCCCGCTCTTCTATTGGCCCCTGCTCCACCAATTTGACCTGTCCAATGGTATAAGTAGGTGTGGGCGTTGTCTTGCGTGAAAGATGCATATAAATTAGTGTTGGTCTCTGCTTCATCCGTTTGATGTAATTCACCCGAAACAAGATTCCATGTACCCAAACTATTTGTCCAATCAGTGCTTAAACTAGCTTGTTCAAATCCTTCGTAGAAAAACCCATTGTCTGCATTAGCACTCCAATCTGTGCCATTAAAATCCGAGACATTGTAAAAAGAAGTTTGTACACCGTTATTGTCTGCATCTGTAAATGTAGCATTGAAGTCTACTGTTTCCCATGCGTTTGGATGTGTGACGGCTGTTGTAGGTGCTACAATGTCTTGATTACATGTCCAATCTGCTATAAATCCAGGTGCAACCGTGGCACCATCAGAGGTCCATCTAAATGTAACCGCACCTGTAGAAGAGGTGAAAGTCCCTGGTGATGCTGTTCCAGTAAATGGAGAGCCTGCTATTTGTGGTGCATTGATATCAGCACCATCATAGATATATAAATAGTCATAATTTGCTTCTACGTCAAATTGAGAGAAGGCAAAAGTCAAAGCTGTAGTGCCTGGAGGGTCAATAGTCCATGTGTAATCCTCGTCATTGTAATAATTCTTGTAAGGCCCTCCAAAGTCATGAATTGTTCCCGTGCATGCATCTGCTTGACAATCTGTTAAATGCGTTTCCATAGCGTCCCAAAAGTCAGTATAGCCATCATCGTATCCAAGTGCCCAGATTCCCATTCCGCCAATGTCGGTTTGCTCTACAAATTCAAGTCTTTTGTTAAACCCATCTTCCAGTGTGATGAAGGTTTGTTTGTTGCTACCATTGTTAAAAGCAAAAATGTCTGTGTAACTGTCCTGATCCCAGGTGTAGTTTGCTGCAGAGTAATTTCCGCTAGTGTTGTTTTTTACTACTGAGAAAGTCTTCGCACTTCCTGAACCTGTGGTGGCAGAGGGAATTGTCAAACTGGTTGTTGGCCATTCGTAACCGTAATAGGGAAGGCCTAAAATGTATTTGTCTCTTGGGCAACCTTGATCCAGATAGTAAGAGGTTGATTTAGATAAACTGTAATTATAATTTGTTCCAAAATGATACAATGGGTCACATGGTCCGGTATTGCTGCTTCCTTGATAATAATAGGCGTATCCCATGATGATGTAATGGTCTACTTCTGGCTCCATAATTGCAAAATCAAAAACGTTATTCCAGTCCACGGCATATAAAACAGTACTTACTTCAGAACCCGGAATTGCTGCGTGCATTTGGTTGGAAAGGTCTACCATAAAATTGGCGAAGTTGGTCTTTTGTGAAGAAGGTAATCCTTCAAAATCAATTTGAACTCCATGTGCGCCTCTAGATTGAACTAAGTTGATGAGGTTGGTAATTAAAGTTTGTGGAGCGGTGCTGCTTCCGAAAAAAGTATTGTGTCCTGAAAAAAGCGTTACACATAAAGTTACTTTGGTATTTCCACTTGCTAATGCTGCATCTACGGCTGCGGATGTTGCCCAACCATGTGTTGAGTTGGCATTTCCTGTGCTTGAATTTACTTCGTAACTAAAAAATGAAAAGTGAGAAAGTAAATCCCAATCATAATTTTGATAAGCATTTCCAATCCAGTAGGGGTGCCATCCGTAAGTAACTTTGTCTAAATTACAAGCAGATTTCTCTTTGGGAGGCATGCTTGCCGCAGTAGTGACACTTTCGTAATAAGTAGCGTCCGCATTACCCAAAGAATTGTAATAATTTAACTCTTGTTCGTGTATGCTTTGTGCATTGAAAACAGCAGGCGCTAAAACTGCTAATAGGCAAATTGATTTTACTATAAAATTCATTCTAATATAATTTGTTAGTCTTTTTGAATAATTACTCTTTGGTTAAACACTCCTCCGTTTGATTGAATGTTTACAAAGTAAACTCCGCTTGAAAGATTGATTTTCGATTCATCCACTGTAATGTTTATTTTCCCCTTGTTAATGGTTTGATTGATAATATTTCCAATCCTTTTTCCGTGAATATCGAATATCGCTACATCCAAATTCATTGATTTGTCCGCCCATAATAACAATTCAAACTGACCGTTGTTTGGGTTTGGAAGAATTGATACTTTGGATAAACCATCTATTTCAACTATACTGCTCGTGTTCACTACTTCAATAGTTATGATTGCTGTATCATTAGGACAATTGCCATTAATAGCGATTAACTCGACTTGGTAAGTGCCAACCGAATTAAATGTGTTCCAAGGGTTCGCATCAGTACTTGAGTTGCCATCTCCAAAATCCCAAACATATCCATTGGCGTTAGTAGATTGATTAGTAAAAGTCACAATGTTGTTGACTTCTACAGTAAATAATGATGGTGTAGCAGCGGCTACAGGCGCTTGATCTACTGATATATACACAGATTGAGTGCTTACATCAGAATCTCCTGGTCCGGTTGCGGTTAATTCTATATCGTATGTTCCTGTTGCAGTGATGTGCGCAAATGGACTTGCATCAGTGTTGGAAGAAAGAGTCCCTCCATTATTAATTGTCCAAGCATACGTGGTGGCATCTGAACTGCTGTTAGAAAGTAGAATTGAATCTCCTATACAAATAGTAGAATTGAAAACGGTAAACCCTGCTACCGGGGGATTGGTTGGGTTGTCAATAGTTACTCCGTCAGAAGTTACTTCTGAAGATATTAATCCCGCTCCGTTTTCAGTTTTTACTGTAACATAATAAGTAGTCCCAGCACTCAAGGATAAACCAGTATGCGTAAATGACGTGTTAAACCAATTGTCTGTCCAGTTGACCACATTTGTACCTCCAGCAGTTGTTCCAATAGCATACCAATACCTTTCAATATCAGAATGAGTATCAGTACTTGCCGTCCAGTTTGCCGAAATTTGAGTATTATTAGTTTGATTGTCAATATCAGTTGTTGTACCGTCATTTAAACTTGAAACCAATGAAGGTGCAGTCCAATCTACGTTGATATCTTGGCTAGCCAAACTTGAAATGTTTTTGGCAACATCTATAGCGATAGATTTTACCCTACCAGCAGGTGTTGTTGAATTGGAGTTTTGGTAACGAATGTCAGCATTTGTTCCAACTGTTACTAGTTCAGTGCTGCCATGTTCGTGATACGCTTTAAGATTATTTACTTGATAATAAGATTCTCCACTTCTAAATGAAATAGCATTTCCAACAGTAAAAGGACTTGCGTCATTCCATGTCGCTCCAATAGCATTATCTACCCATACATCAATATCACCGGATGTTTTGCTATATGCAATTTTTATGTCATACCATTGATTGTCGTTTAGCGTAAAAGGTTGATCTACTTCCAAAGTGAACACATCGTTAACCACTTTGTAAATTTGAATTTTATTATTGTCTGTTCTAAACCAAACAAAGTAAGAATTACCTCTATTTGTCAAAGTGGCATCATCACACATAAAGTGGAATCCTGCTCTTTTGTTTATCCCGGATCCGTTGATTTTCATTGCGTAATGGAAGAACCATTCATTGTGAGCATTCTGATTTAAATCGGCATAAATGTTTGTATTTGTATTTGTTTCGTCAGATTGATCAAGGTATCCACCTAATAAGGTCCATGTACCTGATGCACTAGTCCAGTCAGTATGAATACCTGTTTGATCAAAATTGTCAGAGAAGAAACCGTTATTAGCGTTAGCTCTCCAGTCACTTCCATCAAAATCGATTACTTGGTAAAGTTTTTTGTCAAGACCACTTCCGCCAGTTTCGTCCGTGTCAGTAAATGTTGCTGTGAAATCTTGTGTTTTCCAGTTGTTAGGAGTAGAAAGGGATGCACTTGGAGCAGTTACATCGGATGTGCCACCTCCACCTCCAGTAGAACTATTCCATACGATTTCCCAACCGGTATTATTGGTTGCACAATCAGATCTAAATTCAATTAACATGGCACCGCCATTTGAAGTTAATGTTCCCGGATTAGTGGTTCCAGTATAAGTTCCAATTAGTGGAGATGAAGTCGTTGCACCATCATAAACAAACATATAATCCCAATTGGCTTCAATGTCAAATGCATTAAAAGTAATGGTAACGTTTGTTGCGCCTGCTGGCTGAATTAAATACAATGCTCGTTCATCATCTGTGTAATTTCCGCTTGCGCCACCTGAGTCAAATAATGTTCCTGATGCAGTAGTGAGCGGAGAAATAGTTGGGTTATCATTGATTAATTTGTAAAAACTAGGCCAATTCCAATTAATACCGGGATCTGTGTGAGTTCCACCAGGGAAGTGCTGGTGACCTTTTATTTTTGTACACCCTCCTAACACGTTTACGCTCGAACTTGATGCACCGTAATAGGTTCTTAGGGGGTTGATACCGTATCCACTTGTCACAACATCTTTACAGATTCCCGCAGAAGCATTATATAACGCAGTTGTATACCAGGACGGATCACTAACATATCCTTCATGCTCTATTCCAATGGTATATGGGTTTTCAGAACCTACGTGCCACCCCTTGTCTGCTTCCAAAACCATTTGCGTAACCTGTCCGTCAGAACTTCTAACCACGTAATGATAAGATACATTAGAACTGCAGTTTTGTGACCAAGAAATAGCACCTGCGTATGATCCTTGTATTGTGTGAATAGTAATTGCAGATATAGGTGTTCCACTTCTAGATGAATAGTTGCAACTTGGAGCTGCATTCCATAATGCTGGAGGGTAATCGGCAGATTTAAGTTGTGAAGGAATAAAGTTAGTTCCTTGTCCGTTTGTAACGGAAACGTTAGACACATTTACTGAAGTGGAACTTAAAACCGAGTAGTTGTTTGCTCCAAATACTTGAACTAAGTTTATTTGATAAGTGGGAAAGTTATAATAGGTTTGGTTGCTTGGCTTTGCGACAAAACTAAGTACACTATAGATGTGTGAATTTAATGCGAAGTTATTGATAGCATTGTGGTCCAACGGGATTTCTGATAATGCCTCAAATACTTCAATGTGATCTTTTGGATTAGTTGAGGTAATGTTAAAGTCAGAAAGTAAAGTTTCATAAGCAGATGCAAATGCTAAAATAGAAGTTTGGGGGTCTTGCTTAATAGAGGCAATTGAATATCCGCTGATATTGGCAATGTTAACCAAGTTGTTTCTGAAGTAACCTTGACCATCCTCAGTAAGACCCATAACGGAATAGGTTTTTGGTAATCCAGAGCAGGATTCCTGAACAGTTTCATCTAAGTGTGAAAAATGCGTCATGGTAAATGACCAACCTTCCAAAACACCTTTAGGTACATTGGGATGAAGTTGATAAGCCAAGTTCATTTCCTGCTGGTAAGCGTTTAAAATGGTTTGGGAAATAGATGCAAAAGTGAATAGTATCGTTGAAAGAAATAGTATAAATTTTTTCATATTGAATTAATTATTAATTACCAGTTACCCTATTGTATGGGCGTTTAGCAAAGTTACAAAGTAAAAGTAAACTTTATAGCACGCAAAAGTAATAATTTAGTCGACAGAAAATATGATTTTATCGAAAAAACACACTAATTCAAAGAAGTTTTTAGTGTTGAATGTTAAATTTCAACACGTAATATTCATCTTTAATTTGAATTTTTAAGAAATAGAGCCCTGATGCTTTATTTGATAAGTCAAATGATGTGATTTTTTCCTGGAAAGTTTCTGAATTCCTGTTTTCGATGATTTTTCCTAAAGGGTCGATTATGGAAATGTTAACCAAAAAGGATTTTTCTAATTTAATATCAAGTGTGAAATTTCCATTATTTGGGCTAGGGTATAAGTTGATACTTCTATTCCAATCAATTATCGAATTTGATACTAGTCCAACGTTTATAATCAAAGAATCAGATTGAAAGCAATTACCATTATTACCGATAAGAAATACGGTGTATGTACCTTGCGTATTATATTGGTGGCTATCATTTCCTAGTGACGATGAACTTCCGTCTCCAAAATCCCATTGATAATTATTGGCATTGGATCCAGTATTAGTGAAGTTTACCGTGCCACCAACAGGTATGCTTAAGTTGTCAGCATTTGCATTAATAGTCGGTGTTTGATTAACCGAAATAGAGGTTTGCACAGCAGCACCGAAACATGATCCATTTTGGCCTATCACTGTATACTGAATCTGGTTTGACGGAGCAACTGTTATTGATGGCGTGTTGGCACCAGTATTCCAAAAATAAGTTTGAGCTCCAGTAGCTGTAAGAGTAATTGAATCACCGGTGCAAATTGTGGCATTTGAAGGAGTCACATTCACAGATGGGATGTTTTCAACAGTTATGGTTACTGATCCTGTTGCTGTACATCCTGTCGCATCTTCTGCTACTACCGTATAGGTAGTTGTTACAGCAGGTGACACATTATGCGATGCTCCAAGTCCTAGGCCTTGATCCCAATTGTAAAAGCCTCCTGATCCAACACCTCCAGCATTAATATTCGCAGAATTACCAGCGCAAATTGTTTGACCAGCTGCGGGGTTGACAAATAAGTTAAACCCACCTTGATTGACTAGCGTATTTGTAAGAGAAGCGCTGCATCCGTTTCCATCAAGCACCTCAATGGAGTATGTTCCAGCAGAAAGGTTTGCAAAAGTATCTGTGCTTTGAGGTGTGCCATTGTTTAGAGAATAAGAGTATGTTCCATTTCCACCTGTAGCATTAATAATTATTTCACCATTGTCATTATTACACGTTTCGTTGGTTGCGGTTGTCGCAATATTAACACTGGTAGAGGAACTTAATGTGGTAGAAAGTGAAATAATACAACCGTTAGCATCTCTTATAGAAACGTTATGAGTTCCCCAATTCAATGCCGAAAATAAATTTGAAGATTGGTAAGAACTTCCATTTAATGAAAATTCATATGGAGTTACCCCTCCACTAGCATTTACGGTTATGTCACCATTACTTAGTCCACAAGAAGTATTAGTCAGTTGTAAAGATCCGGTTAAATCTGATGGAGAAGCAATAGTAGCATTATCTGTTGTTTGGCAGTTGGCGGCATCTTCGACTGTTATAGTGTAATTGCCATCAGGAAGATTGTTGAAAACATTTGATGATACGAAGTTTACACCATCAATGCTATAGGTTAAAGGAGACAATCCGCCTGAAGCAGTGGTAGTAATGCTGCCGTCCGAATTTCCAAAACATGTTACATCTGTTGAAGCAGTAGTTGCTGATAATAGGGTATAAGAATTTAATACAATAGAGGCTATGTTTTCGCAGCCATTTGCGTCTTGAACGGTGATAGAATAGGAGCCACCAGTGAGGCCTATGAAAACGTTTCCACTTTGAAAAGTCGATCCATCAATTGAGTATAAGTATGGGCTTTGGCCACCAGATACTCCTATGTTGATCGTGCCGTTATTGGAAGCACATGCCGGATCAGATTTGGTTAAATTAATTAAAATTTGAGAGGGGCTATTAACTGTTGAAGTCGCACTTCCAGTACATCCGTTGGCATCTTGAACATAAACAGTGTATGCATTACTACTTAGACCAGAAAACAAATTACTTGCTGTGTAGTTTGTGCCATCAATACTATAATTGTAAGGGCTTGTGCCTGAAGATGCATTAACGGCGATGTTACCATCATTCAATCCGAAACAAGAAACATCTGAAACCATTGAACTGACACCTATACTGGTGCTTACATTCAAATCTGTTAAAATGGTTGTTTGACATCCATTATTATCTTCAGTAAGCATTGAATAGGTTCCTGAGGGAAGGTTATTAAAAGTGCTTGAAGACTGAGGTGTTCCTCCATTTAGTGAATATTGATATGGTGCTGTACCTCCAGAGGAGTTTAGATTAATAATACCATTGTCTAATCCACAACTTGTGTGAATGTTGTTGTTATTCAAAATCAATGGATCAGGTTCGGAAATGTTGGTTGCTAATGATTCAATGCAGCCATCGTTATCTTGCACATACACGGTATAATTATTTGCTATCAATGAATTGAAAGTTGTCGTGCTTACATAGCTGGAGCCGTCAATACTATAACTTAGCGGAGCGTTACCACCTGAAGGAATTATCTCAATTGAACCATCGTTGAGGCCGTTACAAGTTGCATTTGTATTGTTGGTGTTAATCGAAATTGGATTAGAATTACTCAACGTAAATGAATTTGAAGCTATGCAACCTTGATTGTCAAATACTTCGACTAAATGATTTCCGCTAGCAAGACCACTCAAGATGTTGGATGTCTGTGGCGTTCCGCTATTTACGGCATACTGATAAGGTGAAGTTCCTCCGCTAGGTGTAATCGTCAGACTACCATTTGAAGTTCCACAAGTTGGATCATTGCTAGCTACAGTGAATATTAAAGATAATGGTTCTGCTATTGTTACAGATTGCGTGTCCGTACAATTGTCAGCATCCTTGATATATACGGAATAGGTGCCAGCAGTTAATGAACCAAAAGTAGAAGAACTGAAGTAGGTAATTCCATTTATACTATAAGAATATGGAAGGGAGCCTCCAGAAGCAACAATATCTATAGTGCCATCGGAGGAGCCGTTGCAACTTAAGTCGGTACTTGTGATGATAGCAGAAACTAAAGTACTATTATTCAAGGATACGCTAATAGATGATTGGCAACCAAAATTATCGGTAACGTCAATAGCGTAACTACCTCCATCAAGATTACTGAAAATATTTGACGATTGAGGTGTGCCATTGTCCAAAACATAACTGTAAGGAGATAGTCCGCCAGCAGCTGTGACTTCTATTTCTCCATTAGTTAGTCCACAAGTTGGATGTGATTCCAAGTAAGTCAATGTAGGCGGACTTCCACCATAGTTTAGTGTTGCTGTTCCTGATTCTTGATTACCTAGATTGTCTTCTACCATAACTGAATAAGAGGTGTCTGGCAGATTGCTGAAAACTGAATCACTGAAAAAAGTCAAGCCGCCATCGATGCTGTAAGTATATGGAGTATTTCCTCCTGTGGCATGAATCACTACTGAGCCGTCATTTCCAGCGCAAGAAGGATCTGTTAGTGTGTAAGAAAGGTCAATGGTTACAGCGGGGTTGTCAATCAATACACCATCTGATGTAACTTCTAAAGATTCTAGGTTAAGTTTCATCTCAAATACATAAGCAAGTCTATCAACATGAGGTTGCAAAGAACATAATGTTTCACTAAGTTGACGTGGTAGCATAGGGATAGAACGATGAGGAAGATAGATAGAGAAGCTTCTGTAAATAGCTTCATTGTCCAGAGCACCAAAAGGTTTTATATACTCACTAACATCAGCTATAGCTACGTAAAGAGTTTTATTTTCACTGTCCCAGTAAATTGCATCATCGTAGTCTTTAGCGGTTACAGGATCTATTGTACAAAATGCAAGTTTTCTTAAATCTTTTCTTTTTTTATATTTTGAAGCATCAACTGGTTTAAACGAAGAAGCGATTTCAAGAACTTCTGGTTCAAACTCATCATGTTTGTTAAATTGTGCAAGAACTATTTTTTCATCAACTTTTGGGTCAGACATATTGCCAAGTTTTTCCATGATGCTATAAGTTGTATTGTCAATTTTAAAAACATCACCTGCGTTAAATGAATCTAATTCTTCTTTTGTTATCTCAACTCCAGTAGGGTAATCATTTCTTAAATCAACAAGAGAATTACTTCCATCTTTAGTAATAATATAACCGATACTATAAGAAACAGCTCGACCAACTACTTCAACTATTTTTGCACTTGGCGTTCCTCTTTTTCCAAGAAGTCTTTGTGAAATAACCAAGTCTCCCTCTTTAGCATCGCCTAAATCTCCATCACCTATAAATAAGTCGCGAGTAAGTTCGCCGATAACATTTAAATAGGCTGTACCTTTTTGAACAAGTCCAAGAGTTCCAGCACGATATTTTGAGTTAAATTTGTAAATATTGTCTTTATGAGTAAGGTATTTTTTTGTAAGGAAGTTGTCAATATGCACTCTTTCATCAAGAGTGATATCTTGCTCACTCAAACCAAGAGTAAGCCTAATAAGTAGAGATTTCAAATTAGTGTTATTTTATGTTTTCTATTGCAGTTTCAAATGATTCAAGATTAAGGTTATATTTTGCAATAATCTCTTTAGCAGCCATAATACTATCTTCAGTTACTACACCATTAATAGGTACAGCTGCACGAACAGCCATTAAGATTGAAGCTGGTCTTTTATCATCTTCTTCAGCATTATCTGGATTTAAACAGTTCCCTATAACATTAACAAGACCATCTTCAAATTTCCATTGTTTAAAGATTGTAGATGAAACCTCAGGAGTATCTATTCCAAGAACTTGTTTCTCAGCTTCTTCAACATTTCCAAGATCTGCTAATGCTTTAGTGAATTCTTCTTGTTTCCCATCAGCAATAATTTGTTGTGCGATAAGAACCTTACCAATTTCAACAAGAAATGCAGCAGGAGATAAAATACCAAGAAGTTTATTCTCTTTTCTAATACACCATGATGTAATAAGTGCATGTTGCTTTTTAGATAATGCTGAGAACATATCATTATTAATTCCATAAGGAGATAAGTCAAGAGCAAAACTTTTCTTCACTATTGAAGCAAGAGCAAATCCACGCACAGTACCCATACCAAATAGTCCAACTGCCTGACTGATAGCATTTATTTCACGAGAAAAACCATAAAGAGGAGAGTTCGCTGCTTTTAAAATATCTGCAGTTAATAGAGGGTCTTTTTCTAAAATCTTAACCATATCATTAAAGCTACTATCTGGATCTTGATAAACAGCTTCTATTTGCATAGCAGATTCTGGTAATGGTGGAAGCTGCTTAATCTTTTTTAGTATATCTTCAGTCATATTCTATCTCTCTTATTTGAAATTGTAAGTTATTGATACTATTATAGTGAATGAATGTAAATATATACTGAATGTTTACAAAATAGTGTTATTATTTTTACATATATAAATAAGGATGTCAGATATGCAAAGAGATGCGATGCTTACACAACTAGATTATGCACCAAATGAAGCTTTAGTTAAACAGCTTGAAAAAATTGAAAACAACACAGTAGGGTATGAAAAAATCCAAAAGCATATTATGGACTTACATGATAATTTAAAGATAAATAATTCTTTTGTTGCACTTTCAAATAGTGAGCATTGTTTTAAGGTGAAGGTTGAAGCGAAAAGCCCAGAATCTATAGAAGAAGCACATGAAAAAATCAAACATTTTAGTGATAAATTTAAAGTAACAATTAATAAGTTAAAGAATAAAGAAACGTATTATATAGTTGGTTTTCATCACTAAGGAGTCTATTAAGATATGAATAATAAAGAACCTATGACACTAGAAGGTTATGACCTTTTAGTAGAAGAATTTAAGTTCTTACTTGAAGTTGAAAAACCAAAGACTGCTGAGGAAAAACTTGTAGCTGCAGCCCAAGGTGATAGAAGCGAAAATGCTGACTATCACGCCGCAAAAGAGAAACTTCGCTTTATGGATAAAAGGCTTTTTTATCTTAACTCCATGATACAAAAATCACAAATTATAGACCCATTATTACATGAGCATAATAAAGTTTCTTTTGGGAGTACAGTTACAATAGTAAATATTGATACTGATGAAGAAGAGGTGTATAGCTTGTGTGGAGTTTTAGAATCTGAACCTGAAAATGGACTTATATCAATACATTCTCCAATAGCAAAAGCGATGATAGGAAAAGAGGTAGAGGATGAATTTAAAGTACAGCTTCCTCATTCAAAAAAAGAGTATGAAATATTAGAAATAAAGTATAAAAATATCTTTTCTTTAAAGAAAAAGATACGTACTAAAAAAGATTTTTCCTTCCATTAAAAAGATTTTTACCACCTTTTAGATATAATCCATTTTTAAAAACTAAATTTTAGGATTCCACCGTGAGCCAACAGTTACCAGATATAGATACACAACTAGCAAATCATAAATTAAGTCAAGAAGATTACACACATATTAAAGAGATTTTAGATCGCGAGCCAAACCTTGTAGAGCTTGGAATTTTTTCAGCTATGTGGAGTGAACATTGTTCTTATAAATCATCAAAAGTGCATTTAAAAGGCTTTCCAACTAAGGCACCATGGGTTATTCAGGGTCCAGGTGAAAATGCTGGTGTTATTGACATTGGTGACGGTTACGCTGCTGTATTTAAGATGGAATCACATAATCACCCAAGTTTTATAGAACCTTATCAAGGTGCTGCAACTGGTGTTGGTGGAATTATGCGTGATGTATTTACTATGGGTGCTCGTCCTGTAGCATCACTTAATGCTCTTCGTTTTGGTAATGTTATGAATGATGACAAAGTTTCAGCTCACCAGCGTTATTTAGTTCGTGGAGTGACTGAAGGAATCGGTGGTTATGGTAACTGTATGGGTGTTCCTACTATTGGTGGTGAAGTTAGTTTTGATGAGTGTTATAATGGAAACATTCTTGTAAATGCTTTTAACCTAGGAATCGCAAAATCAGATGAAATTTTTCTAGGTCGTGCTGAAGGTATTGGTAATCCTGTAATGTATGTTGGTGCAAAAACAGGTCGTGATGGTCTTGGCGGAGCTGTTATGTCGTCTGACAGCTTTACTGAAGAGTCAAAATCTCTTCGTCCTACTGTTCAAGTTGGTGACCCGTTTACTGAAAAACTTCTTCTTGAAGCTTGTATGGAACTTTTCAAAACTGATCATGTTGTTGGTATCCAAGATATGGTGCTGCTGGTCTTACATCTTCATCTTTTGAGATGGCTGGTCGTACTGGTTCTGGTATGATTATGCACCTTGACAAAGTTCCTGCTCGTGAAGAAAATATGACTCCTTATGACTTTATGCTTAGTGAGTCTCAAGAGCGTATGCTGTTATGTGCTAAGAAATGTTCAGAACAAGCAATTATAGATATTTTTGAAAAATGGGATTTAGATGCTGCTGTTATCGGTGAAGTTACAGCTACTGGAAATATGGAACTTTTCTGGCATGGTGAGAAATGTGCTGAGGTTCCAGTTGATCCAGTAAGCGAAGAAGCACCAGAACTTAACCGTCCTATGAGTAAACCAGTATATTTAGCTGGACTTGAATCTGTAACTATAGATGACTTTGATAAAGTTTCAAACCAAGTTGCTTTTGAGACACTTACAAAGTCTATGGAAGTTGTAGATAAATCGTGGATATATACACAATACGATTCTATGGTGCAAACAAACACGATAAAAAATGGTGGAATGCTTGACGCTTCTGTTATTCGTGTAAAAGAAAATGGTAAAGCACTTGCAATGAGTTCTGATTGTAATGTTCGTTATTGTTATATTGATCCTAAAGGTGGTGCAGCTGCTGCTGTTATCGAAGCAGGGCGTAATGTTGCTATGAGTGGAGCTCGTCCTTTAGCTGTTACAGATTGTTTAAACTACGGTAATCCTGAGAATCCTGAAGTTATGTGGCAGTTTGGACAAGGTTGTCTTGGTATTAAAGAAGCTTGTGCTGAATTAACTACTCCTGTTA
The DNA here is from genome assembly GCA_913064955.1 of uncultured Flavobacteriales bacterium. Taxonomy (GTDB): domain Bacteria; phylum Bacteroidota; class Bacteroidia; order Flavobacteriales_D; family Parvicellaceae; genus Parvicella. The sequence continues at coordinate 447 of CAJYBK010000039.1, read as the reverse complement.
TTGGTGGAAATGTTTCACTTTATAATGAAACAAATGGTGTATCAGTTTTCCCAACTCCATCAATCGCAACAGTTGGTGTAAATGATGACCAAAATAATGTTTTAATGTCGTCATTTCAAGCTGAAGGAAACTCACTTTATTTAGTAGGTGAATCTAACTCTGAATTTGGTGGTTCACTATATATGAAAGAAATTTGTGGAACTGTTGCTGGTGTATTACCTGAGATTAACTATAAAAATGAATTAGCACTTTGGGAATTAGTAATAGAGGGCAATAAGAAAAATTTACTTGAATGTGCAAAAGATGCAAGTTCTGGTGGTGTTGCTATTGCTCTTGCTAAAATGGTTGCTACGTCTGGTTTAGGTTGTGATGTTGAGATGAGTGTAACGGATGAGAGAGATATCTTCGCAGAATCTATGTCTCGTGCTATTATCGAAGTTAAGTCTG
>CAJYBK010000038.1 GCA_913064955.1 uncultured Flavobacteriales bacterium | reverse complement strand
TTTCTTTTTCACTTTGAATCAATTTAAAATCATCCAAATCACTTTGGTTGATGTCAAGTAATATTTTAACATGAACAGAACTCGATAACACATCTATCAATTCAAACAATGCAAATGCAGTAAAGTAACTACAACTTAAATAAACTTTTGACGATGAAGTTATTTGTTGCTTCACCTCATCTATTAGTCTTATGTGTTGATTATCAATTATCTTCATTCTGTTCTTTATTTTCTATTAGCAAATCTTTTATTGAAACACCAAGTAATTCAGCAATACGGTACAAAACCTCAACACTTGGTTGAGTGCGATTTTGAACATAAGCATTGACTGTATTAACACTTTTATCAATTGCTTTAGAAAGCCATACTTGACTTCTTCCTTGTTGTTCTAACACCGATTTGATGTTGTTCTTAGCTTCAATCATAATGAAAAATAGATTTCAAGCTTGAAATTTACAAAAATAGCTGTGATATAACTACAAGAAATACTGTGATTATATTCACAATATTTCAGTGTTTATTAACAATTGAAAATTAGACCTTCATATTTAAAAGGCTTTATAATTCATAATCTACATATAAATCTATACTCCTACAGCACTGTGTACAACCCTAATCATTTCTTTATCAATTATGATATGCTTATAATCTGAAACAGGGTATCTATTTTCCTTAAACACAACCAACATCGCTTTAAACACCTCATCAACGCTTAAATTATTATGGTCAACAAACATTTCAAAACTCACTATAGTTTCAGTATCAATCTTTCTATTTAATCTTGAATAAATGTCAATCATAAAACTTCGAATATTAATCGTGTCACCCCTACTTATGACATCCAATGAGTTAATATTGCAACATTCTTCTGATTTAGAAGAAGCATCTAGATTATCAATAATCTTAGCAATATCCTCTGCATCATGTTTAACCTTAAATTCAAGGTCATTTAGAGCCTCTTTGTCAATTATTGGGACGAATCCTAGGTATTGGTATAAAATGTCCATCATGACCTCTCTAGTCTCTTCTAATTGATTCTCGTTGACAATTATAGAGTCATGGATGGTATATGGTACAATACCTCTTTCACATAGTTTCTTTGCAATACCATCAATGAAAATTTCAGATTCTAGTTGTTGAAGACATATGGCTAGTTGGTTGTATTCCTTTTGTTTAAATTTCCTTAATAATCTACCAATACCTTTATACTCTTTTTCAAAGGCTAACTTGGATGTATTATACTTTTCAGAATAATTACCAGAATATGCTAGAGCCATCCATAATGATTTAGACATATCTCTTGTGAACACATCAGTATTATAATGTTTGTTGTATATGTCTGCTACATGGTTGTACCAAGTTCCATTACTCGTATATTCTTTATATAATGGTATTTCTTTCTTTAGTATATCGACCCATTTTGAATCCTTCTTAATCCATTGATATACAAGGGATATAGTCTCTTTAATATACTTATTCTTATAACATAGAGTAAGGTATGTTTCTTCTTCATCTAAATTATCATTGATTAATTTATAAATAATATCTAATATAATATTGAACAATACAGGTTGACTATTCTTTAAATCTAACTGGTACAAGGGGATATCTGATATAATATACTTCTTTAAACATGATTTAAGTGAAGTCAGATTAGTATCTATTCTATCGTTACAATCATTTCTTTTAAAATACATTAAATTCTTATTGTCAAATGAGAGTATATCATCACATATAGCTATGAATTGTTCATTAGTTAATTGGTGCTTATTATTTTCTATTTCTACTAAAGCACCAGCAACATTAAATTTTATTTTATAGAATTCATTTCTTAGTTCTCTTATATGAGATTGCTTACCCTTAGCTAGCTTCTGTTCAGCATTATGGCGTTTCTTTACATACTTACCATAAATACTATCCAAATCAATAGGAATGATTGTCATATCATTAATACTTGATATAGTTAATTGGGTCTTGAGACCATAGGTTCTACATTTACCCTCGGTATATTGATGGTTCTCAATATTAATATTATGGTATTGCATATAATCCATCATCTTACGGTAGTGTTTGCCATACTTTTGTTGAAGTATGACGCTTGATAACGGTACCATCCTATTATTATGATTAACAAGACCTGTTGTTATATCCCTTAATACACCATAGAATCCTTCTATTTCGTATTCGAAGTTTGGAGGCTGAGTCTCTAGGGTAGATTTAACCTCATCATATAGAGAGGTGGGAAGGCTAATATTGAATTGCTTCTGATACTTAGCCATTCGAATGGATGCTGATAGCGGTCCTCTCGAAAGAGGTTCTTATCAACATCCAGTCATTGACTGATTGTTTCTTTAAATTAAACATAACTTGAAATTTGTTCTCGATTATTTAAAGTGGTGAGACCAAACCACAGAACCTGTTCTTATTTTGTCGGTTCTTTCATTATTTTATATCCAATTGCTCAGATTAAGGTAAATATACCGAATTCCTATGAGAAATGCACGGTTTTATGTCGTTAAATTGAGTGTTTAATCACTTTTTAGCATGAGCCGATTCAATTAATGAGCGAACCACTTCGGAACTGTTATTATTAAACTTTGGTGCTTTGGCAAGTTCTTCCAACTTGACTTTCATTTCCTTGCTTATCCTCATAACGAATACTTCGCTTTTTTCTGGGTTGGGTGTTTTCATAGTAATTGTAATTAAATTATTGTTATACAAATAAATATATCTGTACATACAAAAAATCACCTAGATGCATTTTATGGGTCTAATTTTATTCCATTTTGTCTCGGTTTTAGTTTTATAAAGTGTTTTTGAGTGTTCCTATAGCGTACACAATAGCAAGTTAAAAGCGGTATATACTTACGAATAGGTGCTAGTTTTATGCTAATAATCCCAGATTAGTTGATGTGCTTCACGTAACCTCTCTTGTAGTAAGGTGAATTAGTTTGGATTTGTATATACATTAAAGTGGTAATTATATATTAGAAAAAAAATTGTGATGTTGACAAGTCAGTGTATATACATTCTGTTATCATTTTTTTTGAGGGTTTTTACCAAAAAAAATGAACCTGTATATACGTATATCTTGCTAATTCTAGAATGATAATTTGAAGTATGGGATTTTAAAATCCAAATCTGATTTTCCTTTTAATACATCTTCAACCGTTTCTTTAAAATATTCATCATAATTTGTGCCTTCAAACATACCATAATCACTTCTTAAGTAAAGTTTGATATCTCTTGTGATTCTTTTGTCAATCATTAAATATGATATTTTCTTGTTTGGTCTAGGAACATTTTTCAATGGAAACCCAAAACTTTTAAAACTAACTTTAAGTGTTGTGTACTCTACTGAGTGTTCAATAAATTGTATTTTTTCAATAAATTTATTGATGTAATCTTTAAGTAATTGCTTATCACATTCAATGGTATTGATATTATCAATTACAGTGTTATATTCATTCTGTTCTGTGTTAATCATGAATCTTTCATTATCTAATTTCAATCTTTCATTCTGTATTCTTTTAATATCCTTCTGATGTTTGTCGAGTTTTGAAATTACCGTACCAATTGCAGATGCAACATCCAAATCTGAATATGATTGAAGTGATTGTAAGGTTTTCTTTAATCCATTAACTTCGTTATGGATACTATTTTCACGTTCTTCTAGGTTGGTTAATTGAGTTTCTAAATTTCTAATTGCTTCATCTGGATTCACCTCAATAATTGCTTCTGTTAATCCTGTCCAATCACTTTTTATTAGTGACCAGATTGCGGAATCATATAATTGCATTGAACCACTGAATTGATTTCCACAAGGTGTTGCACCGCTTCTGCTAGTGCATCTGTAAGAATGGTGCGGTCTAGCCCTATCAAATCTATAATTAGCACTCAAGGAACGACCACAACTTGGACACTTCAACAGCAATGATAACAGAGAAATATGTTTGGTATCTCTATTTTCTTTTGACCTGTTGCTCTTTAACCGCTCTTGCACATCATCAAATAATTCTTGATTTATTATCTGTGGATACTTAATTCTGGATGAAGAAGTGATATATTCTTTTGCATTAGCCATTATACCAAACTTCGGATTCTTCACTTTATTATTGGTGATTTTAAACCCAGTATAAGCTTCTTCTTTCAATAACTTATTTACATTTCTTTTGCTGTGAGTATATTTTGGATAACCTATCTTAATACAATGCAAAGCAATTGCTTTAATTGAAGGTGAAGGATTGCCTTTGTAACCGTGCAAATACCAGTTGAATATTTCAATTACAATTATTGAATTTTCATCATCTGGAAGTAGTTCATTTTTCTTTTGCTCATTCAAGAATCGTTTATATCCAAATAGCAATTTACCAGAAATACTCAATCCTTTCTCCATCAATGTTTTTCTTTCTCTGATTAATCTATCTTTTTTTGCTCTGATTTCTGATTCTGCGAAAAGTGAATACATGGTAAATGCCATTTCTGCATTTTGTGTTATATCACCATGTTCATTCAACAACCAGAATCCAGAATCCTTGATGTATAGTTGAACCTTATTGTCAATAAACCATTCTTTAACACTTTGTAAAACAGATTGCCTTCTTCCAAGTCTTGACATTTCAGTTGCAATGACAGTCTTGTAGTTTTGGTTGGCAATTATAAATGCAAAAAGTTCATTAATTCCAATCTTATTATTAAGGTCAGCTAATCCAGTTTCTTTTGTTTCAATTACCTTAAAATCTGTATAACCAAACTTCTCAGCTGATTTTGTTAAATCAGAAATTTGTGCATCGTAATCTTGCTTTTCGCTTGATACCCTAACAAGTAGAACTGCATACTTTTTAACCTTTGCCATGATTTATGATAATCTTATATTGGCAAATATAAGCAATTTAGAAATAGTGGTAATATAATTACAAATTCATATCATGATTGGGCCTCCAGGTTCTGGAAAAACAATGCTTTCCAAAAGAATTGGCACCATACTACCGCCACTAACAATGGAAGAAGCTCTGGAAACCACAAAAATTCATTCAGTAGCTGGTTTACTAGGAAGTAATGTTGGCTTAATTACACAGAGACCTTTTAGGAATCCACACCACACGATTTCCGATGTAGCACTGGTTGGAGGAGGCTCCAATCCTAAACCAGGTGAAATTTCTTTGGCACATAACGGGATACTGTTTCTAGATGAATTACCTGAGTTTAAACGACAGGTGATAGAAGTTTTGAGACAACCTTTAGAAGATAGGATTGTAACTATTTCAAGAGCCAAGATTAGTGTCGACTACCCTTCTTCGTTTATGTTGATTGCATCTATGAATCCTTCCCCAAGTGGTGACTTTTATGACCCCTCGGGAGGTTCAGGAGACCCTGAACATGTGGTAAAAAGATACTTAGCCAAAATTTCTGGGCCGTTGATGGACAGAATAGATCTACATATTGAGGTACAACCGGTACCTTATGATAAACTGGCAGACAAAAAAATTGGCGAAACATCCGTTGACATTAGGAAAAGGGTAATTCTTGCAAGAAAAATTCAAGAATTGAGATTTAAAGGAATTGAAGGTGTGCACTCCAATGCTCAACTCACCCCCAAATTGGAAAAAAAGCATTGCAAAATTGACGCTGCAGGTGAAGCATTAATGAAAAACGCAATGGAGAAACTTGGCTTATCAGCAAGATCCTATGGGCGTATTTTTAAAGTTGCACGAACCATTGCCGATTTGGAAGCCTCCACAAATATTGAAGCGCATCATATCGCAGAAGCAATTCAATATCGAAGTTTAGACAGAGATGGCTGGATGGGATAACAGAAAGTCTTTTATCAGCAAAACCTCTCTTCAATGAAATGGGGATGTTTACAAAAACAAAGAAGTAGCTAAATACCTAAATTACTAGGTAATAATTTCGGTAATATCCTCTATCACATTATCCTTATCAATATACCCTTTAACGCATTCGAAAGTATTAGCTTTTTCTCTATCTGAAGGATGATTGGATGAGGAAACAATGTACAATTGACTAGCATTGCGTATATCATTGTATGACGTTTGATAAATCTCTAGGAATTCAAAACCATTCATTACAGGCATATTAATATCTAAGAAGATAAAATCTAAAGCCTTAGTGTCTGCTTCAAAAGCATCCAATTTGTCCAATGCGTCTTGGCCATTCTCCGCGATGAGAATTTCATTCACGCTTGAGATACTTGACAGTTTATGTTGAACGAAAAAAGTATTTACGTCATCGTCATCTATTAATAGGATATTATACTTTTTCATCTTATGCTTTGTTCTTTTCTTGTTTAGTTGAAAACTCAAATGTATAGGTTAAACCCTTCTCAGGAGCTCCAGTCATTTCAATTGTACCATTGTTTTTTTCAATAAGTTTCTTGATTATAAACATACCGACACCAGTTCCTGCAATATTCTTGTCGCTGGTAAACCTTACAAACATATTAAATAATTTCTTTTCATGCTTCTTTAAATCAATCCCCATTCCATTATCTGCATAAGTCAAAATCAATTTATTAGCAATAATTTCAGACTTCACATTAATTTTAAGAAGATTCTGTTTCGATCTATATTTAATACTATTAGTAATTAAATTCTGAAAAACACTTTTTAACTCAACATCAGAAGCAAAGATCTTGTCATTACCCAATTCTGATATATCAATTTCACCTTTTATAGTTTCTAACTCACCCAAATAGTCTGGTACAAGACTCTCAAACACCGCCCGAAGACTCACCCAATCTTTAGTCTCATCCACTCTTTCAATCTTGGTTAATTGGATCATATCCAATAGCGTTGTTTCCAATCGATTGGCAGACAATGATAAATTTGAAACAATTTTTGGAATCATAGCATTATCCATATCTTTAGTGAAATCCTCAAGCATCCCAACCATGTTTTTTACATTAACAACAGGTGCTTTCAAATCATGGGAAACCCTGTAAGTAAAACTATCCAAAGACTCATTTAATGTTGTTAATTCCTCGTTTTTCAACACCAAATTTTTCTCACTTTCCATTCTTTTCCTGTTCGACTTGTACATAAAATACAAAAAGATAGCAGCAAAAATAATCAAAGCTACGAATGCATACATGGCGATACGCTGCTCATCTAGCTTAGATCTTTGTTCACTTAATTTCTTTTGTTGTTCAACAAGCACCTTTTCTTGCTCTTCAATTTCAGTTTTTCTTGCCAATAAAACCGCCTCTTGTTCTTGCAATTTTTTGTTCTGTTCAGTAATGGCAACTTCTTGAATTTCATATACCTTTGACCTACCTGCGTTTATTTGCAATTGATTTTGAACATTTTCGTTTAGTTTGTTTAACTTACTCAATTGAGAAGATATTTCCCCATTTTTGTTCTTAATAGTACTGTCTTGTAACTCTAATAACCTCTTTTTAGCGTTAACATCTTCTAAGGTTTTTCTCAATCTTTCTTCCTGTGACAGCAACTCCTCCTTATTGCTAAGGATTTCATTAGTCAATTTTTCTAATTCCAATTTCTGTGCTTCATTTATTGAAATTTCTGCCTGAAGTTGATCATATATCTCCTCCCAATCTGCTGTTGATTGAATTGAAAATGATTGTAAAGCAGGGTCAACTAAAAGTTTTGCTCTGTTAATTTTTTCCTCGTTTATTTCAAAATGAAACTCTCCATCAATCACAATAAAATTGACCATCGATTGATGAAAAGGAAATCCTTCAGAAATTAATAGTGTGTTGTTTTCATATAATGTAGGCAACACTTGCTCCAATTTAACACCAGACTTTACATTCAAGTACAACATGTCTGTTGGCTCTATTTCATTTAAAGAGTTGAAAAGTAAAACTTCCACAGGTTTACCTTTGATTTTCTTCTGCTCATATGCTTTTCGTAAGACACCCACTAGTGGTTCTTCATCGCTGTGAAACACCCCAATTGTGAACTTTTCTGCACTCTCCAAATTTTCCCAGTCGATGTACTTCGTGAAATTATATATATAGGTTTCTCGTTGCTTTAATTTGATTGCCTCTAGATTTGTTAAAGAATCTTGCGCAAACATTCCGAGCCAAATCATTGGCATCAGCATAAGACAAAAGATATTTACAATTCTTATTTTCAACAATAACTTGCTTTAAAAGGAAAAATTCAAACGAGCAAAGTACGATGCTCCTGTGACGCCAAATTGTTGTACTCTTCTACTGTATTTAAAATTTCCACTACTTGTATTAGCTGAGTGCTTGTGTGCATCGGGGTAGATATTTAAAATGTTATTTCCGCCAAAAGCTAAGGTGAAATAATTGCTAAATCGATAAGAAACAATAACGTCCGTAATAACTTTAGCTTTAAATACCTGATCTCTGGATTCAACTTTTTGACTATACTCGTTAAAAACCCAGTTAGCCTGATCACCGTCATTGGGATGTATGTACTGAACGCTGCCAAATCGCGTGTTTTTGAGATAAAAATTCCATTTTTTCACGCTGTATCCAGTTGACAAAATTGCTTTATTCTGAGGTTGTGCTACTTCTAACCTAGATATTTCTTCCCGATTGAAAAGTTCGTCTTCAGCACCCTGAAGAATGCTACTTGTATTTATTCCACCGTTAAGTTTTGTACTTGACCGATTAAATGCACCTGATATCTTAAGTACACCGTTACTTATTTTAACAGAATGTGTTGCTACAATGTCAAACCCTAATGTTTGTGTATTCACCGCATTAGTAAAGAACTGTGCAGAACTAGCACCTACAGGTTCTAAAATTGTTTCAAATCCGTCACTGATTCCACCAGAAAGCACTATTCTATCTTGAATAGCAATAAAATAGGCATCACCCGAAATTGTGAAGTTTTCGAAAGCCTTTCCCGATAGTCCAAAACTTAAATTAGTAGAACTCTCAGGTTGCAAAGTTCCAATTCCTAGCGCTTGTGCTATTGGACTCTCATTATTGAACGTTCCTACTTGTAAAGCATTACCGTCTATAAACTGGGTACTTAGGTTGTTGAAGTAAATTTGATGTAGAGAAGGAGCTCTGAATCCTGTACTGTAGGAGCCTCTAAGTGATAAGTTTTTAGTGATTTTATACCGAGAGGCAACCTTTCCAGTAATGTTACTGCCAAAAAAGTCATAATTCTCAAATCTTGCTGCGGCATTCAGCAGAAAAGCTTCGGAAAAGTGAAATTCCACATCTACATAAGTCGCAAAATTAGACCTTCCTTTTTTTAATGCATTTTGTGGTTGAAAACCAGGAAAAACCTGCATGCCTGCTTCGTATTTTTCACCAAGCGCGTTGGTATCTCCTCCATCCTCCCAAGAAGCTGATTCACCGGAAACAATTTGATATTTCTCAACTCTATACTCCCCACCAAAAGAAAAGTTGGTGTTGTCCAAAAACCATAATTTCTTAATGTTTTTAGAAAAATTAATTTGTGTAGAGTTTTGTTTATACAGGAACCCTCCAGCAAAACTATTAGTTGGAGAGGCAACTCCCAAGGAGGCGTTATTAGAGTTTTTTACAGTAAAGTCTATGGAATTACTTCCTGTTGAATTATTAAAGTCTATATCCCACCCGTTACGATTTCCTCTTACCCCTAAGGTCATTGTCTTATCAACTATTTCTGTATGTATTTCGGGTGAAAACCCATTTGGATAATGCTCTTGAACGACTCTCGTGGTGGAAATGGGTAGTCTGTAAAAACCGCGACCTTCCCCGTTCCTATAATTCACTCCTCCATTGGCATAAACCTCCGACTTCTTGGCTGGAACAACCATATTGAAAAAGGCACTTCCGTCTTGGGTTTTTGCGCTTCCTATTTGCATGATTTGCTTATCGTCATAATCGGACAACTGGCCATAAAAATCATTTTCCTCTATAAGTACCTGATCTAAAGAATCGTTTGCTGAATAGACGTTTCCATTGTAATCTCCTGCTCGATTTACTGCATCCTTACTTCTTAACTCTCCTGACACGTTCAAAAAGCCACCATTACCAAGTTCTACGCCATAATTTACACCAATCATTTTTTCCAAGCCATCACCTTGAAGCGTAGGTTGTATAACAGAGTTTAATGAAAACACATTAGACCTGTCCTTCAAAATTATATTAATCACTCCTGCAATTGCATCAGAGCCATATTGCGCTGCTGCGCCATCTCTAAGAATTTCGACCCTATCTATAGCAGTAAGTGGTATAGCATTAAAATCAACCCCTACAGAACCCCTTCCTACTGTACCGTTTACGTTCACCAATGAACTTGAATGCCATCGTTTCCCATTTACCAAAACCAACAACTGATCAGGACCAAGCCCTCTTAATGTTGCTGGTGCTATATGATCTGTACCATCAGAAATCGTTTGAGCTGTTGAGTGAAAAGAAGGAACAAAATAATGTAACACACCTGTCAATGATAATTGTCCGCTATTTGAGATGTCCTGGGCTGAAATAATATCTACCGCAACAGCATTTTCCATTTGTGTCTTAGGCTTCGATCTTGACCCTATTGAAGTATTAGCATCAACAGCACTACCAGATTTCAAAACAAAATCAACAATTACATTTAGACTATTAAAAGAAATCGTGGCAGGCTTAATTTGTGTACCAAAAAGTAAATATCCAGCCTCAATTTCATAGGTTCCTGCCTTCAAATCAAATGAATAAGCACCGTTGATGTCACAATTAACAGCCAGATCTGTACCAACTACCCTTACTTTTGCTCCGGACAATGGGCCAAACTCATCAGAAACAACACCGGAAACCTTACCTAACTGCCCATAATTACTATTGCATAATAGCAAAATCACCAAACATACAATTGCCCGATACATAGTCATACTTTCTAATTTTTCTAAAACGTTTTAAGGCAATTTTCATAAAATATCTTGATACAAGAATTTATGCACCCTCTGTTCGTAAATGTACAAAAATCGACCTACAGTCCCGCTTATTCAAACAAAAAAACGATTAATGCGATAGAATTAACGATAAAGAGCGTATTATTTTATCACTACAAATTGCTAATCGCTACTTATTCATCAACATTACCTAACCATTGAGATTTCACAATTGTTTTATTCTGAACTCAGTAAATAAAATTTACTATTTTTGTTTTGAAAGTAGTTGCAATGCAATTTCTACTTAATTCAATATATCTAGCACCTAAAATGAGCGACAAAACACCAATACCAGTTAACGAGGAAGAAAGGATAAAGACCCTCCAAGATTATAATGTCTTGGACACTCTACCTGAAGATGAATATGATGAATTGACTAAATTAGCTTCTTATATTGCCAAAATGCCAATCGCACTGATTTCCTTGGTAGATAAGGACAGACAATGGTTCAAATCAAAGGTTGGTTTAGATGCGGATCAAACCCCAAGAAATATTTCATTTTGTCAACATGCAATTATGACCGATGAAGTATTTGATGTTCCTAATGCTTTAGAGAACCCGATTTTTAAAGATAACCCACTTGTTTCTGGTGCTCCAGACATTAGACGTTACCACGGGTTTCCTTTAAAAGCTCCTAACGGAAGTAACATAGGTACTCTTTGTGTGATTGACATGGAGCCAGGTGAATTAGACGCGGAACAGAAGCATGCTTTGGAAACAATTGCAAAGCAAGTAATTACTAACCTAGAAATAAGAAAGAAGAATGAATATCTTGAAACTGTTAACTTACAAAAAAACAGCTTCTTCAATCTTTCCATTGATTTAATTTGCATTGCTAATACTGAGGGCTTTTTTGAAATGGTAAACCCGGCTTTTTCAAATACGCTTGGCTATACAGAAAGTGAATTATTAAGCAGCCCTTTTTTCAACTTTATATGTGCTGAAGACCAGGAAAAAACTTTGGCTGAAATCACGAGATTATCTCAAGGAGAAAAAACAGTTGATTTTGTAGCTAAATTTATTTCCAAATCCGGTGAGTCCAAAATACTTTCTTGGAGAGCTGCAGCAGATCCTACAACGGGTAAGTTGTATGCTGTTGCGAGAGATGTCACCGAACAGTTAGAAAAGGAGCACCTTTTGACTTTAGAACTTGAAGCAATAGACAGTTCTGTTTTGAGAGTTGAACTTTCACCTACTAGAAAAGTTATTAAAGCAAATGGTAACTTTCTTGAATTATCAGGCTATAACAGTGATGAATTAATTGGCAAGGACCATTCTGACTTATTGTTTGAAGTGGACACTAATTATCAGAATTTCTGGAAAAATATTTTGGATGGGAAACCACAAAATGGCGAATTTTTGCGAAAGTCTAAATCAGGAGATAAATTTTGGATCCAAGGTGCTTATATTCCAATATTAACAACAAATGGCACTTTGGAAAAAGTGATAAAAATTGCATACGAAACCACTGAAACGGTTCAACAAAAACAAAACTTGCTAAAACTTTCAAGTACGCAAAACGCCATTTTAAACGGGACTGATTACTCTATAATATCTACTGATACGGAGGGTATTGTTACGATGTTTAATTCTGGAGCAGAAAACCTTCTAGGTTATAAGGCGGAGGAAATAGTTAATAAAACTTCGCCAGCCATTTTTCATGATTTAAATGAAGTAGTTGCGAAAGCAGGCGATTTGTCAGAAGAGTTTAACAAAGAAATAGCCCCTGGTTTTGACGTTTTTGTGTATAAAGCACGTGAAACCGGCCAAACAGATGAGAATGAATGGACTTATGTAAATAAAGGCGGAAAACGAATTCCAGTAATGCTTTCAATTACCACATTAAAAGACAATGAAAATAATATTTTTGGCTACCTAGGTATCGCAAAGGATATCACCCAAGAAAAGAGTTTTCTTCGAAAGATTCAAAAACAAAACGAGCAATTGGATCAATTTGCATATGTTGTATCACATGATTTAAAAGCGCCTTTAAGAGCTATCAATACTTTAAGTGAGTTTATAGAAGAAGATTTGGAGGGGAAAATGGATGAAGACGTTCAAAACAACTTTAATCTTTTGCGTAAACGGACTGCAACAATGCAGCATCTTATTGCAGATATTTTGGAATACTCTAAAATTGGCAAAACTAATATTAAACCGGAAGTCTTTGAAACCAAAGTCTTACTGGATGAAATTATTTCTAACCTTGCCTCTCCTGATGGCTTTAAATTTGAAATTGATCCCAAGCTTCCAAAGGTAAATGTGCAAAAAATATTTATAAATCAAGTGTTTGGTAACCTCGTAAGTAACGCTATAAAGTATAATGATAAAGAACAAGGTATGTTAGAAGTTGATTCCATGGAAGACGATGGCAAAGGAACCTTTGTTTTGGAAGACAATTGACCCGTGATTGAATCTCAATATCATAAAAAAGTCTTTGAAATGTTTCAGTCTTTGAACAAAAAAGAGGATGTAGACAGCACTGGTATTGGGCTATCTACTGTAAAGAAAATTGTAGAAGAATTGAATGGTGAGATTAGAATCGACTCAGACGGAACTAATGGCGCTAAATTTATTGTTGAATTTCCTATTAACATCGTAATCAAGTAAATGGACTGCAAAGAAAAGTTTGACCTTCTTCAAAAGGAATATGATGAATTTACATATATCATATCTCACGACCTAAAAGCGCCCATACGTGCCATAACTAATTTAACTGAATGGATTGAAGATGACTTAGGAGATGATATAGATCCGGACATAAGAATTAATTTAGATTTGCTTAAAGGTAGAGCTGCCAAGATGGACGCAATGATTTCTGCGGTTACTGAATTATCTAGAATCAATAGAAGAGAAATTGACATAGTCGAAGTGTCATTTCAGGATGTTTTCATAGATATTAAAGATGATGTTGAATATAGATACCCTTTTGTGCATATTACAATTCCAAATGAAGAGGTTGTTGTTAAAACATATGCTAAAAAACTAGAACGTGTTTTATCTGAAATAGTTGAAAATGCTGCCAAACATAACGACTCAGCCTCGCCATTAGAGATCTCTATAAGCCTTAAAACAAATAACGACAACGTAGAGATAATTGTTGAAGACAATGGCAAAGGCGTTCCTGAAGACCAACTAAGCAACATTACAAAGATGTTTTACACCCTGGAATCAAAGGACAAATCAAAAACTTTAGGAGCAGGACTTGCAATTGTGAAGAAAATGTTGGACTTTGTGAATGGTAAAATTGAATTTGGAAACAACAACAGTAAGTTTCAAGTTAAAATAACATGGCCACTTAATATAATAAAAGATGATTTTAAAAGCGAATAATGTACCCATCACAATTCTTCTTGTGGAGGATGACGATGTAGATGTAATGAACGTAAAAAGAGCGTTTAAGAAAAATGAAATAGAAAATCCTTTAATACTTGCAGGAAATGGCTTGGAGGCTTTAGAAAAGTTAAGAAACCCAGATCTTTTACCTAAGCCCAAAATTATTCTTTTGGACATTAACATGCCAAAGATGAATGGTATAGAGTTTCTAAAAGAGTTAAGAGCGGATGACCAGTTAAAATCTATTTCTGTGTTTATCATGACAACATCTAATGACGATGCAGATAAATTTGACGCCTACAATTTGAATGTCGCTGGTTACATTTTAAAACCACTTTCATTTAACGACTTCGTGTCTTCGGTTAAAAACTTGACCGCTTATTGGTCTTTAATTGAATTTAATTAATGGTTATAAAGACCTTAGATATACTTATTGTAGATGATGATGAAATTGATCAGCGTCAGTTAAAGCGTGCTATAAGTAAATCTGACCTTTTAGCTAATGTGAAAATAGTAGATAAACCTTCGGATGCAATAGAAATGCTGAAAGAAAGAGAATTTGACTGCTGTTTCATAGATTATCTAATGCCAGAAATGAACGGAATAGATCTGGTGACTGAAATAAGAACTTTTGATGACCTTATTCCGTTAATCATTGTTACCTCTCAAACCGATCAAGAACTGTCTAAGAAAGCCATCACCGCTGGAGCGACAAACTATATTACCAAATCATTAATCAATCCAGAAGGTGTTTCACTTTTGTTAAGAAACTCTTTACACCTTCAAAAAATTGAGAATGACCTTAAGGTAGCAAAATCTGAAGCATTGAAGCTTGCGCAAATAAAACAGGACTTCTTGTCCAATATGAGTCATGAAATAAGGACACCACTAAACGCCATTAATGGGTTTAGTGATTTATTGTCGCAAACTCCGTTATCGGAAGAACAGAAAAAATATGTCGGTATTTTGAATATTGCTTCAAAAAACCTCTCCATTTTAATCAACGACATTTTAGATGTATCGAAAATAGAAAGTGGTATTCTAGAGTTTGAATCTAATCCTATAAAACTAAAAACCATCATCGATGATGTTATTGCTATTGAAAGTTCAAAAGCAGAACAGAAGGGAATAAGACTTATTTCTGAAGTTGACAATTCTGTCCCCATTGTTTTAGGAGACAAAACTAGAATTATGCAAATTCTTCTAAACCTCGTTTCCAATGCCATTAAATTCACACACGAAGGGCACGTAAAAATTGTGCTTAAAGAGATTGAAAGAAAAGTAAACTCGTCTAGAATAATCTTGACAGTAGAAGATTCGGGTATTGGCATCAAGGAAGATAAATTAGAGTCAATGTTCGAGCGGTTTACTCAAGCTGAAAAATCTACCACTAGACTCTATGGAGGAACGGGATTAGGACTCAACATTGTAAAAAAATTAGTTGGCTTAATGCATGGTGATATTCAAGTCAAAAGTGAATTAAATAAAGGCACTAAATTTACCGTAGGTATCACTTTTAAATTACCGGAAAACAAGCATAAAAAAGAAGTTCTCGAAACTAAAGAAGAAGAAAATAAAAATCCGCTTAAAAACAAACACATTTTGGTAGTGGAAGACAATGAGCATAATCAACTTTTGGTGAAAACCTATTTGCAGCGTAACGGTGCGGAAGTTAGTCAAGCTTTTGATGGCAAAGAAGCTATAAAAAAATTAGAGAACAACGATTATGACCTTATTTTAATGGACATCCAAATGCCTATAATGAATGGTTATGAAACAACGGTTTACATTCGTAAGCAGTTAAAAAACAACTTACCTATAATTGCTTGCTCCGCGCAAACTGCAGCAGTTGAAAAAGAAACATGTTTCAAGTTTGGAATGAATGATTACATCTCTAAACCCTATACTGAAAAACAACTTGTTGCTACAATTACAAATGCAAAATTTCAAAAAGTAGACGCTGTAACTCAAATATCAAAGGAATTAAACGAACCTGATTTAACAGATAACTTTGCTGCTGCTTTTGAAGAGATGGAAAAAGAAAATGGTGCCGAGTTTAAAACTGCCATGCTTTCAATCTCTCAAAAAAGAATATCCATTGATATTACTGAATTGGAAAAAGCAATTGCCGATTGTGATAATCCTGGAATTAGAAAAATTGCTCACAAATTGGTTGGTTCCTTTTTTTCTCTTAACCTAACCAATGGAACAAAATTAGCAAAAGCAACGGAAACTTCGGTTATCGACAAAAAAAAGGAGGACATAGAAAAGCATAGCAAAAACCTTCTCAACTATTTATATAATTACAAAAAATACCTAAATAATGATTAATTTTTTAGTCGCTGACGATGATGAATTATGCATTCAAAAACTCAGAACAGAATTAGTGGACCCCAACTGGAAGATGACATTTTCTCACAGTGCTGAAAATGCTGTTTTTCATGCCAGAACATTAAAACCCGATATTATCCTTCTGGATAACCACTTTCCAAAGTTAGATGGTGTTGATGTTATACCCCTTTTAAAAGAGTATTGCCCAAAGGCTAAAATTGTAATGATGTCGTCATTTTTTACTTTAAAAGAGATAGAAAAAATCATCCTTAATCAGGCAGATCATTTCATACTTAAACCTGAATTATCAAAAGAAAAAGTGCTTAATTTGGTTAACCTTTTCGAAATATCCGACAAAAAAGGAGTGTCCTTTTGGACTGTACTTAAGAACCTGACCTCTAGTTCTGAAGAAGAGGACATTGAAAACATTGCTATTGTCGAAGATGACGAAATATTTTCTTTCAACCTGCAGTGGTTTTTAGATAAGGAATTATCTAAAAAAGTAATTAACACCTTCACGGACCAAACAAGCTTTTTCGAATACAGTAAAAAAAGTAAGCCTGATTTGATATTTCTTGACTTCAACTTAGGTGATGGCAATGGATTAGATGTGGTTAAAAAAATAAACAGCATGGATTGGAAGCCCAAAATCATTGTGGTAAGCGCCCAAGAAGATGCAGAAATCGCTGCGCAACTTGCTAACCTTGGAGTGATGGGTTACATCGTTAAAGACCATGAGTGGAAAAAATACCTGATTGAGTATTTGTCAATTTTATCCTTTTAAAATATTCTCAACGGTAAAGACTAGCTAAATCACCCTATTTATTGTCAAGTTCAAACATGATTCAATAGGGATTGTCAAATAGTTGCCCTAGCCAAAAACTAATGAGTTTTGTAATTCTATCTTTGCGTCCAATAGCGTAATTGTCTATAAAAGTTATTTTATTGACAACCAAGCCATAACTACATTTTACAAATAGTCAAGTAAATTAATCTACTTTTGCACTCAAATTAACCTTTTGGTTTCTATCAGTAAACATATCAATCTGTTTTCTAATTTATTTAGATGCGTATCCTTGCTTGTAATTCTTTTCGTTTCGAATGAATATAAATCTCAAGCCTGTGACCCATCTACTCCTACTTTCAACATTGATTTAACCGGAAACCCTGACAGTGTTTGGACTAGCCCTCCGGTGCAGCGTTTGGGTCAATGTTGTTCAGCAAACTCTCCTTCTGTATGTGTAGAGTTTAACATCACTTTAGATCCGGGTTCTCAAGGAATTCAATTAAACTTAATTTCGGGAGCAATTCCTGGAGGCTCCTTATTTTATGAGGTTGACTGTATGAACCCAACTCAAGTTGGAGACACCTTGTGTCTTGACGGTGTTGGCCCTCATAGAATAACCTTTTGTAAACCGGGAAACAACCTAAATGTATATGAAATTGTATCTTTAGAGGAACCTGAAGTGTCTCCTCCTATTGTCGTTTCAGATGGTTGTACTGGTCAAATTTATGTTGTGGGCTATGACGAATCTACTGTTAATTGGACTCCTGTCCCTTTTGACCCGACATACTTGGGTTATATGAGTTGCACAAGTATGTGTGATACCGTTGATATAGTTGTAACAGGTTCTGGTTATCCTCCTTTTATTGATTTTGCTGTTAGTGGTTACCCTACTCGAACCATCTGTGATACTGCTATTGTTAGAGACACTGTAAGAGTTTACTTCGTGACGGACAAATATGTCGAGATACTTCCTGAGAATCCAGTTGTTTGTTTTGGGGGAACAAACACAACCATTTCTGCTAACGCTTCAGGAGGAGCCCCACCATACACTTATTTATGGAGTACAGGCGAAACTACTCAATCAATTGACGTAGGTGTGGGAACTTATTACGTTGAAGTATTTGACTCGACAAACTGTCCTACAGTTACGGACACTGTTGAAGTCACGGCACATTTAAGTCCAATTTCTGTAAACGCAGGTGTGGATGCCGCTAGTTGTACCAACCAACCTACAGCTACCCTTAACGGAACCGTTAATGTTGCAGGAGGTGGCATATGGTCAGGAGGAAGCGGGTCCTATTCTCCAAGTAACACTTCTTTAACTTTGGATTATACACCCACGCCTGCAGAAATTACGGCTGGTACAGTAACACTCACACTAACAACAACCGACAATGATGGCTGTCCTCCGGAGAGCGATCAAGTTGACATCATTATAGAACCGGCTCCAACAATTGATGCAGGTGCGAATCAAGTTGTTTGTGGAGATATTGCTACAATAAATTTATCGGGCACATATGCAAATGCAGGAGGAGTGGAATGGTCCGGAGGAACGGGGTCTTTTGGAAACATTAACAATCCTAATACAACCTACACGCCAACAGCATCAGACACAGCAGCTGGAATTGTCACATTGACATTAACAACTATTTTAACAGGGGCTTGTGACCCTATTTCAGATGTTGTTGACATTAATTTCACTCCTGTCCCAACAGTTTACGCTGGAACAGATCAAACGCTTTGTAGCGATGTTTCTGCTGTAAGTTTAGCAGGAAATGTAACAGTTGCAACAGGTGGCGTTTGGTCTACTAATGGAACAGGAACTTTTTCTCCAAATGCAAATACATTAACAGCTAGTTATATTCCTTCTTCATTGGACACCACTTCAGGGTCTATTACGCTAACATTGACAACAACCGGAAACGGAAATTGTAATGCCTATACGGATCAAATGGTTGTGACTTTCTATTCTGCTCCTACAGTTGACGTTGGTAGCAACATTACCGTTTGTGCTGATATTAATTCAGTTGCTTTAAATCCTTCAAATGGAAATTCAACTTCTTATAATTGGTCATCAACGGGTTCAGGAACATTTTCACCTAACGCAACAACTGAATTTGCAAGCTATATTCCGAGCAGTGCTGACACAGCAAATGGTAATGTAACAGTAAATTTAATTGTTTCTTCTGTTGGTTGTAACTCCTACTCTGATAATCTGTCTATTACCTTTACTAATGCTCCTACTGTTACTGCTGGATCGGATATCACTACGTGTAAGGATATTGCTTCGGTTAGTTTAAGTGGTGCGGTTACTACTGCTTCTGGTGGGGTGTGGTCGACTTCTGGGTCGGGAACATTCTCTCCGTCTTCTAGTGCTTTAACTGGTAATTATATCCCATCCTCGGCTGATACTACTGCTGGGTCTGTAACACTAACACTTACTACTACCGGTAACGGTACTTGTAATTCCTATGCAGATAATGTAGTCATTACTTTTACAGATATTCCTACTGTCTATGCTGGAGTGGATGAAACGGTTTGTGCTGATGCGAGTGGCGTAACGCTTAATGGAATTATTACTGTCGCTACAGGGGGT
>CAJYBK010000037.1 GCA_913064955.1 uncultured Flavobacteriales bacterium | reverse complement strand
TACCTTTTTTCATTACAGTCAACATCCCGTTTGCGACATCTCTAACATCTACAAAACCATTGACGCCTTTGGTGTAGAATTTCATCCCTTTAATAGCTGTTCTAAAAATAGTTCCGCTACTTTTATTCCAGTCACAAGGCCCTAGGATGACGCCTGGGTTGATTATAAATGTTGACATTTCAGGACTATTGGCATCGATAACCATTTTCTCAGACAGATATTTTGTTTTGCTGTAAAATGAATTAGCGGAACTATCAGACCAAGGTGATTGCTCATTATATTGATTGCTTTCTTTGGTTCTTCCTAGAGAAGCAATCGAACTGACAAACCCAAATTTCTTGACACCAGAATCCTTGGCAATCTTTAATAGTTTTTGTGTCGCTTCTACATTTGTTTTGGTCATCGCATCGTAATCAGTAGGATTGAAAGATACTACTGCTGCGGTATGAATCACTTCATCTACTAGAGGCATCGTATTCACATCTTCTAGTTTGAAGTCAATCCACTTTATCTTGTCATACTCCTTTTCTCTTTCGTAATGTTTAAAAAGTTGTGTTACAGTTTCTAAGTTGCTTGCTGCTCTTTTGGCTGCATATATTTCCACTTGATTATCCTTAGACAATTCTATCAAAACATGACTCCCAACTAGTCCAGTAGCACCGGTAACAAAAACTTTTCTTTCTGACATCTTTGATAATTTAGCATCTTTGTATCGTATGATACAATTGTCTTGTAAAAATAGAAAATTTAATGGCGTTATCGAACTGACGCGTTCCAAAAGTGAAAGCAATAGAGCGTTAATGATTCAAGCACTATGCAAAGATGTAATTGATATTGAGTATTTGGCTTCAGCGGATGATACGCAGTTATTGGCAAATGCATTGACAGATTATACATCACAAGACATTATCAATGTTGGCCATGCTGGCACTTCTTTTAGATTTCTAACTGCATTTCTTGCCACTAGAAAAGAAGGAGCTTGGCTGCTCACAGGTTCTCAAAGAATGAAAGAGCGACCTATTGGAATTTTAGTAGATGCTTTGAGACAAATTGGAGCCAACATTCAATATGAAGAAAAAGAAGGTTTTCCACCTTTGAGAATATCAGGAGGTAATGATCTTTCCAATAGTTTAAAAATTGATGGAGGAGTAAGTAGTCAGTATATTTCTGCATTATTACTAGTTGCTCCCACTTTGCCCAAAGGTTTAGAAATAGAATTAGTTGGTAAAATCACCTCACGTCCGTATTTAGAAATGACCATTAGCATGATGGCTTATTTTGGGGTAAGTGTGAATTGGGTAGATCAAGTATTAAGAATTGAACCACAACTTTATCATTCTCAGTCGATAGAGATTGAAGCGGATTGGAGTGCAGCCTCTTATTGGTATGGGTTTGTAGCTTTGGCTGATTTAGGAAGTAGTATTCATCTTAAAGGTTTGAATGAGCAGAGTCTTCAGGGAGATGCTATTCTAAAAGAGATTTACACCAGTTTTGGTGTTCAATCTACTTTTCAAGATGGGGGTTGGTTGCTAGAAAAAGTTACCAATGATTTAGTTTCAACTTTTACATTGGACTTAAATATGGCGCCAGATATTGCCCAGACTATTTTGTGTACTTGTGCTGGATTGGGTATGGGAGTTTCCATAACAGGATTGCACACGCTCAAAATCAAAGAAACGGATAGAGTAGTGGCTATGCAAAATGAATTATCCAAGTTTGGAATTGAATTGAAAATCGTTTCTGACGATGAAGTGAAAATGACAGTGGGCCAAATTTTAAATTCGCCAGTAACTAGCATTGCTACTTATCAAGATCATAGAATGGCGATGGCTTTTGCCACTTTAGCCATGAAAACTGATTTGAAAATTGAAAATCCTGAAGTAGTGAGTAAGTCTTATCCTCAGTTTTGGGAAGATGTTAAATCTATTATTGGTTTTTAAGGCTTGTTTAGTTAAGTAATAACTTCCAATACCTGACAATTGCTTCAAAGTTCCATTGCTGAATTGTTACCTTGAAATCAATGCATGATTTTAAAAATCAACTCCCTAATCAACTCTTTATGATCCACAGTAGAGTTTCCTACACCTTTGGAATGTAAGTCAGTTTCTCTTAAGTAGCCAATAATTTTAGCCAATTTACCCATAGAGTATTTTTGTGCTGCTTCGGCATAATCTTTCACGAAGAATGGAGCTACGCCTAGTTTGCCTGCCAGTTCTCCTTGGGAAACTTTTCCATTCAAAGCATGATACTTCAAGACTTTGGAGAAGAAGCCATAAAGTATGGAAACAGTAACAACTAAAGGATAGTTTTTTGGATTGTTGCCAAAATGATTGCCGATAGTATTTGCTTTGAGAATGTCTTTTTTTGCCAGTGCTTTTTGCAATTGAAAAACGGTGTATTCTCTGGAGACACCTACATGTTTGTAAACAGTTTTTTCATCGACTAAAGTTTCACCTTCTAGCACAATCAATAACTTGTCAAACGTTTTCATTATTTTACTTAAGTCATCACCTAAGTTTTCTGAAAGTAGCATCGCTGCATTGGGTGCTATGGTTAGTCCTTTCAGTTTGCCTTGTGCAATGATCCATTCCGGAATTTTGTAATCACGAATCTTGTCAGAAAGCATGATATAATCCAGTTTCTTTAAGTCCTTGGCAAATTTGGTTTTACCATCAACTTTTTTATACTTGTAGCAAATCACAAGAATAGTGGTATGCGTTGGATTTAGAATGTAGTCATGCAGATTGGCAATTGTTCTAGAAAGTTCTTGCGCTTCTTTTACAATCACCACTCTATAATCAGCCATCATGGGGTACTGCTTGGCTTCATTGAGAATGGTCAAGATGTCTGTGTCTTTTCCGTATAACAATGATTGATTGAAGTCTCGCTCTCCTTCATCCAGCACATGGTGCATGATATAGTTGGATACTTCATCAATAAAATAAGGCTCTTCTCCCTGAAGGAAGTAAACAGGTTTGAATTTTCCTGCTTTAAGATCCTTTAATACAGCATTGTACTCCATTACAATCTTTGTTTCAATTTAGAATCTTAAATGTCTGACAGATTTTCCTTCATTACTAATTTCATTCAAACTATCAATTCCAATTTGGATATGACTTTGCACAAAACTAGAAGTTACACTGTTGTCACTTTTTGATGTTTTCACACCTTCAGCAACCATAGGCTGATCCGAAACAAGTAGTAAAGCACCGGTTGGAATTTTATTGGCAAATCCTCCTATGAAAATAGAAGAAGTTTCCATGTCAATCGCCATTGCTCTAATTTCTCTTAAATATTCTTTGAATTTGTCATCATGTTCCCAAACTCTTCTACTTGTAGTATAAACAGTTCCGGTCCAATAATCAATTCCATGTTCTCTCACGGAGTGAGAAACGGCTCTTTGCAAATTAAATGCTGGCAAAGCAGGAACTTCAGTAGGGAAATAATTAGTAGAAGCACCTTCGCCACGAATAGCAGCAATAGGTAGAATCATATCTCCAATTTTATTTCTTTTTTTCAATCCTCCACATTTACCTAAAAATAAAGCAGCTTTTGGTTTGATTGCAGATAAAAGGTCCATTATTGTAGCAGCATTTGCAGCACCCATTCCAAAGTTAATCATTGTGATTCCCTCTGCAGTAGCACTTCGCATGGCTTTTTCTTTACCATCTACTGGTACGTTGAACTTCTCTGCGAATATTTCTACGTAGTTATCAAAGTTGGTTAGTAGGATATATTTTCCAAATTTTTCTAATTCAAGACCGGTGTACCTCGGTAACCAATCATTAACAATTTCTTCTTTTGTTTTCATATTTATCGTGTTAAAAATGTTGATGAGAAGCAGCGGTGAAAGGCTTCTAATAGAATGAATAATCAGTTGTAAGGTGATTTCGTATCTGTCAACAAGTTGCACAAATGTACGAAATACCTACCTTTATACAATCAAAAACAATTTGAAACTTTGCAAGACTTAAAATTCCCATCCTATCAGTTTAATATCAAAAGAGAGGCAGATCAAGTCTTTATTTTTGATGAGGTTCGCAAGAAATGGTTGGTGCTTACACCAGAGGAATGGGTGCGTCAACATGTGGTTTTTTATTTGGTTGGAGAGAAAGGTTATATGCCGGGTTTAATTGTTGTTGAGAAATCTATCAAGGTCAATCAGCGCCTCAAACGGTTTGATTTAGTGTGTTTTGATCAAGAAGCAAAGCCATTATTAATAGTGGAATGCAAAGCGCCAGAGGTTTCTATAACACAGCATACTTTGGAACAAGCAATGCGTTATAATTCAGAAGTGCAAGCCAAATACTTGATGCTTACCAATGGTTTGGAAATAGTGGTAGGTAGGATCAATTATGAATCCAAGCAGTTAGAATATTTGCAAGAGATTCCATCATTTGAAGAGTGTTAGAAAGTGACATGCTACGTAAGACGTAATAAGTAACACGTACCTATAGTTGCGAAGTACGTAGTTCTTAAAAAAAAAAATACGTATTACGTTGTACTTAGGACGTTTTACGCCTAAAGAAGATCAAACCCAATATCCTTTCTATAATTAGCATCATCAAAAGAAATGGAATCAACTGTTTCGTAAGATTTTTTCAATGCTTTTACTAAGTCTCTTCCGTATGAAGTTACGGCTAGAACTCTGCCTCCGTTGGTTAAAACTGCTCCTTCTTCATTTTCTGTTGTTCCAGCATGAAATACAACACTTTTTTCAAAGTCTTTCAATCCCATTATTTGCTTTCCTTTTTCGTATGCTTCAGGATATCCTCCGCTTACCATCATTATGGTTGCAGCACTTCTTGGGTCAATTTCAATGTCTCTTTCGCCCAAGGTTCCAGATGCAATTCCGTCAAATAAATCTAATAAATCTGACTTTATTCTAGGCATTACAACTTCTGTCTCAGGATCTCCTAATCTACAGTTATACTCGATAACATAAGGGTCTCCTTTTACATTGATAATTCCAAAAAAGATAAACCCTGAATAATGAATTCCTTCTTTTTTCAATCCTTTTATGGTAGGAATAATCACTTGATTATCCACTTTATCCATGAACTCTCTGTTGGCAAATGGTACTGGAGAAACAGCTCCCATTCCACCAGTGTTTAAGCCTGTGTCATTTGCTCCAATTCTCTTATAATCTTTTGCTTCTGGAAGGATCTTGTAATGTGTACCATCAGATATAACAAATACGCTTACTTCCACTCCCTTTAGGAATTGTTCTATAACAACCTTGCTACTCGCTTTGCCAAATTTAGATCCAGTAAGCATTTTTTTCAATTCGCTTTTTGCTTCTTTTAGGTCTTCCAAAATCAAAACACCTTTACCAGCGGCCAATCCATCTGCTTTTAAAACATATGGAGGTTTCATTAGTTCCAAATAGCCATATCCATCATTGATATTGTCCTTAGTAAATGTTGCATATTTGGCAGTAGGGATATTATGTCTTGCCATGAATTTCTTAGAGAAATCTTTACTTCCTTCTAACTGAGCGGCTTCTTTATTTGGACCAATTAAAGTGATTTTGGATAAATCTTCTCTGCTGTCAAAGTAATCTACAATTCCATTCACTAATGGCTCTTCAGGACCAACAACTATTACATCTATCTTATTTTCCAAAGCAAATTCTGCCACGCTTTTAAAATCATTGATATCCATATCTACATTTGTGCCAACTGATTTTGTTCCAGCATTTCCTGGTGCAATAAATAGTTTGCTAAGATGTGAACTTTGTGCTGATTTCCATGCGATTGCATGCTCTCTTCCTCCGGATCCTAAAATAAGTAAATTCATGTTTTTTGTTTGTCTTTGAAATGCTATACAAAGATGCTAAGAATGCCGTTACAAAATCTTTTTTATTATCAACAAAGGTGAGTAGGTTTTAACAGAAAACCCTTTAAGAATAATGCGTGAGGACTGTTTTAAAAATTTCTTGAATTACTTTAACGTTAACAGAGTTTCCCAATTGCTTCATTGCTACTGCGTTAGTTTCTGAAAGTTGGTAGTTTTTTGGAAAAGATTGTAGCGCTTTAGATTCATTGATACTTATTTTTCTTTTTAACTTACCAATAATCTGCCTGTGATTCATAGCTACCAACGTTGAAAACTTATCTGGCCTTTTTACTCTTACACCAGAAGGTCTAAACTGTATCAAGCAATCAAATAAACTATTGTATTGATCACCTGCTTGCCATTCCATTTTTCTGTGAGTTGGGATACACCAGTCTAATTGATCATGTTTCTTAAGCCAGGCGTCAATAAATTTTTTATTTCTAGTATATAAATCCATATTTTTTTGAATGAACTTCGCTTTCCAATCAGGATATTGACTTAAGTTCTTTCCATGTTTGAAATAATCCATCCAAATTGGGAACCCAATTACTTTTAGGTCAATTCCTTTGTAAAATTCATCCCACATTTTAAGTACACGTTCTTCATATTCTGTGAGGTTGTCTTCAATAGAAGTGTCCAAAACAGTATCAATGCTTGCTATTTTCTTTGTGTAAGAGCTTTCTAAAATGACTTTGAAGTTTTTTATGACTTCAGTGTTGTCATCGGTAATGTCTTTTCTTACTGCTGGGATGTAAACTCTTGGTCTAAGAATTGGGACACCAAATTTATCTGGTGAAATGATAATGTGTTCTTCTGGAAAGTAATACCCTAGTTCGTCCAAACTTTTCAGAATGACTTGATAGGTATTTCCTTTGTCGTGAGAAACTAAATTCGCTACATTTTCTAAAAATAAATACTTAGGCTGATGTTTGGTGATAATTTCGCACAAGTCAAAAAACAATGTTCCTCTTGTATCTTCAAAACCACCTTGATACCCACCTTTTGAAAAAGGTTGACATGGAAAACCAGCACAAAGCGCATCAAAGTATTCGGGAATGGCTGACTTTGTTTCAGAAAGTGTTATATCACCAAAGGGATATTCACCGTAGTTTTTTTGGTAAGTGTTTTGGGCGTCTCTGTCCCATTCGCTTGTGAATACGCATTGACCACCTAGGTTTTGTAAGGCCATTCTAAATCCTCCAATTCCTGCAAATAAGTCGATAAATGTAAATGAAGGATTCTTTTTGTTGGGGAATATTGGTTTGCTATGTTCTTTCTTCAATGCTTTAATCCAGGAATCCACCGAAGGGAACTCAATATTGGTGTTTCTGTCGAGAATTTCAATTGCTTGATTTTCATATTGCTTGCCAATATTTGATCTATAGTGATGGATATAGTGAGAAACAACAGCCTTATCATAATAAGGACGGATACTATCAATCAATGGAGAAACTACTTCGCTCATTTTTTCTTCTTGCTACTTTTGGCTAAAGGATTAAAATCTAATGTTTTTTGAATCCAAAACTCCAATTGACTTTCCAAGTCAACGCCTTCTGGTTCCACATAGACATAACCTTTCATGGGTCTTTTGGTGAAGTCCATTTCTAAACAGCCATCAATTTTTAAAGCTTCTGGATAGAAATCTTCTCCTATTCTAGCCATTAAGTTTCCTTTGATTATACCACAAAGCATTTTGTCATCAACCATATAACACAAGCCTCCCATCATTTTTTTAGAGATGAAGTCAATGTTCTTCTCTTTCAAAACTTGGTCAATTCTTTCTGCTAAACGTTCGTCAAATGCCATTAAAGAAAATTATAAATTAATAAAAGGTAGCGCTTTTGGCGTCCATTCTTCTCAATAGCGGTGAACATCTGTATCTGTCTTCTCTGTACTCATCATACATAGAGTCTAAATAATCTACTACATTGGAAATGCCAATTTCATCAGCCCATTGTAGCAAACCTTTTGGATAGTTAACTCCTTTGGTCAACGCTAAATCAATATCTTCTCGAGTAGCAATGTTTAGGAACAAAGCATCTGCAGCCTCGTTGATCAACATAATCAATATTCTTTCCACGATTTCTTTACCTAAAGCATCATCTTTTTTAGGTTCAGGTTTTGTACTTCCTTCAGCGTAGTTGTAATATCCTCTACCTGATTTTCTTCCCAGCCAACCCGCTTCAGAATGTCTTTTTTGTGTAAAGGAAGGCTTGTATCTCGGGTCAAAATAAAATGCTGCAAATACAGTTTCTGTAACCGTGTAGTTGATGTCATTACCAATGAAATCCATTAAAGTAAATGGCCCCATTCTAAATCCACCATGTTCAGTCATCGCCCAATCAATGGTTGCAAAATCCGCAATGCCTTCTTCGTAAATTCTTAATGCTTCCCCGTAAAATGGACGTGCAACACGATTTACAATAAATCCTGGCGTATCTTTAGTTAGAACGGTCTTTTTACCCCAGCTATCAATCAAATCTTTTGCATTATTTTTAACGGTTTCTGAAGTTTGAATAGCTGGAATAATCTCAACTAATGGCATCAGTGGCGCAGGATTAAAAAAGTGAATCCCTATTACTCTTTCATCATGCTCACAGGCTGCCGCAATGGCTGCTACTGATAAGGAAGAAGTATTGGTAGCAAGTATGCAATCTTTAGAAGTAATGCTTTCTAATTCTTTGAAAACGGATTTTTTAATATCTAGATTTTCAATAATAGCTTCTATGATAATGCCACATGAAGCAAAGTCTTGTGTGCTTTTTCCATATTGGATTTTGTCTTGAATAGTTTGTGCTTGTTCTATGGAGTATTTGCCTTTTTCCACTAATCTGTCCATTACCTTTTTTAATTTGGTAGCAGATATTTCTAATGCTTTTTGATTAGCATCAAATAATACAACTTTGTGACCTGCTGTGGCTGCTACTTGCGCTATGCCTGAACCCATTGATCCAGCACCTAATACTCCTACTATCATCATAATTGATTTGAATTTTAACTTGCGCGAAGATAAGGGATGCAATTAAAATGACAAGCTGGCCTATCGATTAAATCTTACTTTTTCTTGCCGTTGGTTTCGTAACCCAATAACTTCAGATTTTCTTCCTCTTTCTTTTCAATGTCTTGAAGAACAATTTCATAAAAGTCAGAATCTGGATGAGCAACTTTTGCATAGTCAGCGTACCTCAATGTGTACGGTCCCATGGTGACAACTGATTTAGTAAGTGCATTCTTAATGTAATTGTCTAACTTGCTTAGTTCCTTGTCTTTAAAGTCTTTATGAGCAGATTTGGCAAGTTCTTTAGTGAATTGTTCAGTAAGGTAAAAAGTTCTAAAACCACTTAGTAGTTGATTGTCAGTAATGGAGTCATATTGCTTCTTCAGTTCTCTTATGCCACTTGTTTTGTAAGTGAAGTTAGATTTCACAGGATCAGTGTAACTCTCAATATCTAGACTAAGAGCAAAGTTATTTCTGGTAAACTTCAAATAACTTGTTCGAAGTGGGTTGTACATTTCACTTTCTCTGGCACTTTTTTTCTCTTCGTCATTTTCTCCTGGATAGGCATCTTCTTCTTTAGTGTTACTAGCTACAACTTTACCCTCCATTAGAACACCTATTCCATTTCCTTTAAGGTTATAGTTTAACGTTGATTCTTTATTGAGCAGCAATTGATTCAGAAGTTTACTCATTTCAAAAGACTGTTTTTGATTGAGTGTTAATTCATCCATTTTGAAATTGTCTGAGTCAAATGTGTCAAACAATGTAAGTCTGTAGTCGTGGGTTTCCCAGTCCTCTGCTTGCCCTTTAATCACTGAAGTTAACAATTGGATTTCATCAACATATTTAGAAAGTGCATCTGCTCCTATCGTAATTAATCTGACTTCAAAATCTTCTGTTTTAAGTGAGTCTGGAAATGTAAAGTTTTGGGTGTTGGCATTAAAAGTAGTCCCATCGGTAAATGTATATATATAGCCAAATTGGTTGTACTTCATTTCATTATAGTTGATGTATCCTTTCAATTCAAACAATCTCTCATTGAATCGAGCCATTCTTTCCTCTGCATCAGCGAGTTCTGCCATTAATTCTTCTTGTTGCTTTTTAATGGTTATTTTTCTATCATATAACCAAGCAAGGTGGTTTTGAGCTTTTTTAGTTTTCTTTTTATTTTTTAATCCGTTATATCTCAGGTTGGTTAATTCAATCTCCGTATTCACAATTTCCAAAAGGACGTAATTGTAGCTGGTGTCTTTGTTGCCTAGTTTGGCTCTAATACCTTTCTTGCCATTGATTTGTTCATCCAAATCCGGAATAGCTTTATTTTCTAGTTGAGAGATTAGATATTGCAAGGTTGCTCCTTTGCCAAAGGTAGTATCAGGTGAAAGTTCTTTGGTGAGTTTGTTGGCGTACAACAAATACATGTTGTCTTCACGATAAACAGCCACAGTAGTTTGTTGATTTTTGTTGAATCCCCACATACTTAAATGCAAAGTGGTGTAGTCATTTGGTAATGCGTCAAATTCCAAAACAGATGTTTGTTTCGGTACAAGTGTTTGTTTGTTTTTATGACCAGATTCAAAAGTAGTTTCATAAGTGAATAAGCCAACGCCAATAGGATCGCCTAGTTCATTTTTATGCTTGTATATTTTTTCTCTCTCGGCCAGTAGTCCATCAGTGCTGCTTCCATCTCCGCAAGCAATTAAATTGGTCTTGAACTCAGGAGAAATATGGGAAATTTTACTAAAATATTCTTTCCCTTTGAACTGCAAGTAAGAACGTGTAGCGTAATTAATGGCTTCTACAACAGACTTTTGTTGAGGTTGAGTAATAGTTTGAAATGCTGCCAATGCAGTGCTTCTTTGGTTGAAAAATAGATTAGGGTCTATTAAATCTATGACGTTGGCTGCTGGTTGGTTTATTCCATTTTTCTTACGAACTGCTCCGTTGGGTAGTTTTATCGTAAGTGTGTCGAGAAAGTATTGATAAGCTTTATCAGAGATACCTTCTTCTTTTTGAGATTCTCTGTTTTTTAGTTCGGTGTATAGCTGAAAAAGAGCCATTTTAGAAGATAGTTCTGCTAATAAACCAGTCGATTCGTTGCTCAATCCATATTGATCAACTTTGAGCAAGGCAGGTTCAAGTGAAATGATTTTGGCTACCGAATCATAATCAACTAAAGAGTCTTTTTTACCATCAATGTCATACTTGAAATAGACGAATTTTCCAGTGTATTCAAAGTATTTGTCTAAATTTCTCTTGAGGACTTGACTTTTCTGAACGATATGATACATTCGTCCATTCTCCTCTGCCGTCAGCATGATAGATTGACTAAAATGTTGAGTTATGAAAATTGTCAATACAGACAAAAGGAAAATTCTAAACATATTATTTTGAAGTGTTTAACTATAACACAAATATCCTAAAAAGTAACAGGGGTTGGAAATTTAAGTGATTCAATTTATCACCAATAGTTTGTTTTAAAAATAGAATCGTATAGTAGGCATGGGATTAGAGAGTTTTAATTGAGCTTTAGTTTGGTGATTAGTAAGGTAAACTAAATTGCTATTCATGCCTTGTTTTTGTTTGTTTGTCGTGAAAAAAGCGCTTACCGTCCATAAAAAAAATAAATTTGAATATGATTTTTGCCTATATTTAGGCAACCTTTGGAATCCTAAACGTTTAGATTTCAAGAAACCACCCATAAACTTGCATTTATGAAACATTATAGATTTTTCCAATTATTAAGCGTTGTAATTTTGCTTTTGACTTTTCAAAGTGTTAAAGGGCAGAATTTTGATGATTATTCTGATGAGAAGAAAGTTAATTACGCAGAAAAAGGTATTCAAGTGTATTTCTCAAACCCTGATGCCCAAGAGAGATTTAAAACTGAGTTTGGTATCAAGCCATTCGAGTTTAGAATGAAAAATAGGACTTATTTAGGTGATTTAAGTGCCGCTATTATTAAGTCATTTGTTAGTGGGCAGTTTGATTTAGATACCTTGGAATCCTATGTGTTAAATACTATTACTAACGATGCAAGTGATTTAGATTTGACATTAAACCCGTTTATGGAGGATTACAACAATCTTACTATGCAGAATAGAGCTGCTGGGGGGCCATGTGTTAATATGGATTTCGAAGAAGCAACCCTTAATGGTTGGGAGATGTTTGAAGGTAGTGTAAATACTAATCCTGCTGAAATGGTCGGTGCTACTCAGATTTTTACGCCTGGTGTTCATCATACAATTATGGGGCCCGGTGCTGATCCAGTAGTTGGTATTCCTACTAATAATCCAAATGGAGGAGGTTCATCTTTGAGACTTGGAGATGGTACAGGTACTGGGGGACGAGCAGCAAGTGTGAGACAAACTTTCATGGTTTCTATGGCCAATGCGGTATTTACGTACAGTTATGCTGTGGTCTTGGAAGATCCGTCAGGGCATTCCCTTGGAGAAAAGCCTTTCTTTAAAGTGAATTTATATGATCAAAATGGAGCAATTATCCCTTGCGGTGAGTATCAAGTTGTAGCGAGTTCAGGGCTAGACGCTTCATGGTCTACCTATGCTGGAGGATGGTATAAGGATTGGTCTACAGTCTTTGCGCCTTTAGATGCTTATATTGGTCAGAATGTAACCATAGAATTTATTACAGGTGATTGCTCTCAAAGTGGACATTATGGTTACGCTTATGTAGATGCTGAATGTTCGCCTTTGGAGATTATACCTCCTGGGACATTAATTTGCGACAATCAACCTGTTACGCTATCTGCACCGGCAGGAGCAGCTTCGTATCTCTGGAATACCTCAGCGACTTCTCAATCTATCACTACTAATGTGCCGGGTACCTATAGTGTGGATATTACTCCCGTCACAGGAGCCGCATGTTCCACAACTTTAACAGCAACAGTTAATGGTTCTTCAGGAACGCCTACTACTAATTACACAGCAGTTCCAACAGCTG
This sequence comes from uncultured Flavobacteriales bacterium, assembly GCA_913064955.1. GTDB lineage: Bacteria > Bacteroidota > Bacteroidia > Flavobacteriales_D > Parvicellaceae > Parvicella. The sequence continues at coordinate 7,413 of CAJYBK010000037.1, read as the reverse complement.
TTTGTATAGGAGAGGATATTACATTTACAGATGCATCTACTCCTTCAGCTGGTGGTACTATTGATTTTTGGGAATGGAATTTTGATGATGGAAATACGTCCAACGTTGATGATGTGGTCTATTCTTATGGCACGAGTGGTTCATTTGATGTAGCACTTGTAACTGGTGAAGGAGGGTGTTATGATACACTTATTCAGACAGTAACTGTGACAGATGGACCTTTGGCAGATTTTACCGTTAATACGGTTTGTGAAGGTACGGTTACTCAATTTACGGATGCATCAACAATAGCAAGTGGTACTATTACCAATTGGGATTGGGATTTTACAGACAATGGATCAATAGATAATTCAACTCAAAACCCCACCAATGGTTATCCAGCGGCCGGCACTTATGATGCTACTTTAACGGTTTCAGCGGGAGGGTGTTCTAACTCAGTTACTTTGCCTGTAACAATCAACCCTGTGCCAAGTGCTTCTTTTACCCAAACAGATGTTTGTGATGGTGCTGTAATGACTTTTACAGATGCTTCTACAATTGGATCTGGTACAATAACAAATTGGGGTTGGGATTTTGGAGATGGAGCAGGAACAAGTGCGGTTCAAAGTCCAACATATACCTACGGAGCGAGTGGTCCTTATGACGTTGTATTAACGGTAACCAGTAATAATGGTTGTATTGATAATGAAACTGTAACAGTGAATGTTTATGATAATCCAATTGCTGATTTTATTTTAGCTGATGTATGTGATGGCGATGATTATGTCTTTACAGATAATTCAAATGGCAATGGCGCAGTAATAGATACATGGGATTGGGATTTTACGAATGATGGGGTTGTGGATGATAATAATCAAAATACAACAAATTTATATCCTTCAGATGGAACATATGATGTAGAACTAACTGTAACAACAGCTGAAGGTTGTGTAGGTAATGTTGTGCAAACTGTAACTGTTCTGGAACTTCCAGTTGCTATATTTAATGTGACTCAAGAATGCCAAGGTGTTGCAACTGAGTTTACTGATGCATCTACAACAGCAGCAGGTACTATTACAGGATGGAGTTGGGATTTTACTAACGATGGTGTTGAGGATAATGTATCTCAAAATCCAACTAATTTAATGGGGGCTGCTGGAAATTACACAACTTCATTGACGGTAACAACTTCTAATGGATGTACAAGTTCAACTACTAATCCAGTAACTGTAGATCCACTTCCAATAGCAGATTACTCTTGGACAGATGTTTGTGAAGGCTTAGTAATGAGTTTTACAGATGCGTCTACTGTTTCTTCAGGAACAATAACAGGCTTTCAATGGGATTTTGGAGATTTGACAGGAAGTGCTGCCACTCAGAATGCAACTTATACATACGGAACTCCAGGAACATTTAATGCGGTGCTAACGGTTACTTCAGATCAGGGATGTATTGGGTCAGTTACCAATGTTGTTGAAATGTATAACGACCCTACTGCAGGTTTTAATTTTGCTGATGTTTGTAATGGTACTCCAATGACATTTAGTGATAATTCAAATGGAAATGGTGCTGTAATTGCAGATTATCAATGGGACTTTACTAATGATGGATCGAACGACTTTAGTGGTACTGGTACCGATTTCACATACGGAGCTGATGGTACTTATGATGTTAATCTAACGGTTACAACAATGGATGGTTGTACAGATAATTTAGTTCAAAGCGTGACTGTCTTTCCGTCTCCTGTGGCTAGTTTTACTGGTCAAAATGTTTGTGAAGGGTTTGATGTAACTTTCACTGAAAATTCTACTGTTTCTTCAGGAACAATTACAAACTTTGAATGGGATTTTGGAATTGGAGCAACGAGTGTTGTTCAGAACCCAACACAAACTTATGCAAATGAAGGTGTTTTCAATGTTATGCTGACGGTAACATCGGATAATGGGTGTACAAATTCTTTTACTTCACCAGTAGAAATATTTCCAACTCCAGTTCCGCAGTTTATAGCTAATGACGTTTGTGACGGATCTGTAGCAGGGTTTACGGATTTTAGTACGGTGTCTAATGCTAGTACAACAAATAATATTGTCGATTGGCAATGGGATTTTGGTACTATCCCAGCTGCAACAGCAACTGGACAATTTGCTAACCATACTTATTCAACAGTTGGTACTTATACTGTGTCTTTGGAAGTAACAAGTAATAATGGGTGTGTTAATAGTACTACAGGAGATGTAACAATTTATCCAAATCCAGTGATTGATTTTTCATCACCAAACCCAGATGGGTGTACTACTTGGTGTCCAGATTTTGTTAACAATTCATCGATTTCTTCAGGTGTAATAAATTCTTATTTATGGAATTTAGGTGACGGTACAGCTTCTACTGATGCTACTCCGGTGCATTGCTATACCAATAATACATTAGTAGATGTTTCTTATACTGTTTCGGTTACTATGACAAGTGATTTTGGATGTACAACATCTGCTACAGAATTTGATTTCATTACTGTGTATCCTACACCAGTTGCTGCATTTTCAAATGATCCATTAGAAGGGACAATTTATGAGCCTAGTATTAATTTTATAAATGAATCTTTAATTAGTGATTTTAATAGTTGGGATTTTGATGGCTTAGGTTCATCTGATGAAGTTAATCCAACTTTCACTTTTCCAGATCAAGATAGTGGTACCTATTTGGTTTGTCTTAATGTAGAGACAATACATGGTTGTACTAATGATGTGTGTCACGAAGTTTATATTCAAGGGTTTGCTAACTTATATGTTCCTAATTCGTTTACACCTGATGGAGATGGTATCAATGACGTGTTCTTGCCATCACTTTACGGATATTCTGAGAAGGACTATAGTTTGATGATATTTGATAGATGGGGATTGTTGATTTACAGAACAGATAACATGAGCAATGCTTGGGATGGTGTTTACAAAAGTACGCCTTGTCAAGAAGATGCTTACGTCTGGAAAATTGAAGCCAAGGATAAGTATACAGGAGAGAAGATAGAGAGAATGGGGCATGTGACGTTGATAAGATAGTGCTTGAAGATTTCATTTAGAGTTGTACTTTTACATGCTAAATGGAAGAAATAAAGTTTAAGATCAGAGGTGATGATAAAATCATCACGGAAACAGTGCCTGGAGGAGGTTTTTTAAGTTTTCTATATGGTGGCAACCCAATTGGTAAATTGTCTTTGTTTTTATTGGTAAAACGCAAGATGTTTTCTGTTGGTTTTGGAAAGTATATGTCTTCTGCCATGTCTAAAAAGAAAATCGCTCCTTTCGTTCAAAAACATAAGATTAACTTAGATGAGTATGTAGTCCCAAAGGACGGTTATCAATCATTTAATGATTTTTTTTACAGAAATATCAAACCAGAATATCGTCCCATAGAGGAGGGTGTAGTTTCTCCAGCAGATGGTAGAGTTGTAGCTTTTAATGAATTGAGCGACACCCAAAAGTTTTTCATTAAAGGGTCAGAATTTGATTTGTCATCATTTCTATGCGATGATTCGCTTGCTAGCAAGTATAAAGGTGGAGCTATGATGGTCGTGAGGTTAGCGCCAGTAGATTATCATAGGTTTCATTTTCCCGTTACAGGTAAGGTAAGCGCTAGTAAGGTTATAAAAGGCTATTACTATTCTGTTTCGCCATTGGCGCTTAGAAAAAAGACGGAGATATTTTGCCAAAACCAACGGGAGTACTGTGTTCAATCAAGTGAAAAAAATGGAGACGTCCTTATTTGTGATGTAGGAGCAACACTTACCGGAGGAATAATTCAAACTTATAAAGAAGGCAGTTTTATGGAGAAAGGATCTGAAAAAGGTTATTTTGCTTTTGGAGGGTCTACCCTTATTTTACTTTTCGAAAAAGGTAAAATTAAATTTTCGGATGACCTGATTAAGAACACTAATGAAGGTTACGAAACTTTCTTAAAAATGGGAGAGAGAATAGGGTAAAAACAATCCCCAACCATTTTTATGATTGAGGATTGTTTTAATTTAGGTTTGGGGTTATTTAATTCCCAATTTCTTTTTCATGTCTTTTGATAAAGCATCTTTGTGAACAAGAATATTCATTGTCTTGTATCTAGCGTATGCTTCAGAAGCATAAAAGTATCCATCACATTGGTTATGGTCTTTTCCCCAAGAATTCTTCACGACAAAATAATTCGTTCCATCTTGGTCTTTAATTAGTCCTGTAACATGCATCCCGTGATCATCAGTTGTTTCTTGACTATCAAAAGCCATTTGTCTTTCTTCCTGAGAAACCATTTTTTCTTTAACAGGCGCCAAGAAAGCATTGCTTATTTTTTCAGCACCAGCAGAGTTAAAGAATTTGTCATCACTTCCTTTTGTTTTGATTGTAGTTGGATCTTCAGGATTGATAGCTAAACCGTCTCTGTAAGAGAATCCTTTCTCGGATACGTCTGCACCCCATGCGAAAGTGTATCCATTTTTAAGAGCGTCCTTCATAACTGTCATAAACTCATCTAAAGGTAAGTTGTATCCAGTTCTCATTGCCCAGTTATCCTGCACTTCCAGTACAAATGGTTTGTAGAAAGGATGGTGTGTATATGAAGTAATAGAGACATAATCATCCATGTTAAGATCTAGAGACTTGTAGTAAGTTTGTGGATTATATTCCTTTCCTTCATAAGTGAATTTAAAATCTTCAACTTTAGTTGGAATATCTCCTAAGTACGCATCAACAACACCTTCGAAAGCATCTTTCCAAACTGGCGTAAGTTTGTCTCCTTGTGGTTTTTTTGCTAGCTCTACAACGATAGCTTTAAGAATAGCTTCCATTTCATCATGATTGTGAGCGTCTTCTCCATAGTTCAATCCTTTGTACGCAACTTCTGGTACAATGCCATATCTTTCCATTACCCATGGAATATCATGAAAAGCTCCACCTTGTCCAAAGTTGAATGTGCCGTACATTCTTAAGTAGTTCTCGGCTTTACCGATGTAAGCGTTTCTTACAATGTACATTGGAGATAAAAAATGTTTCCCTTTCCCTTTTCTTATCAATTCACTTTCAAAGAAAGATAGAGATGAGAAACTCCAACAAGTTCCAGTTCTATTTTGATTTTTCACTTCTGTTTCATCCAAATCTACTACTGTTGTAAATTTGTATTCACTTCCTTTTTTATTGGAGAATGTTTCTTGCGCACTTGCCGATAAAGCAAATAGAGCAAAAGCCCCAAGAATACTGCTTTTTATTGTGTTGTTCATCTTTTGGTTTTTAGTTTATATTATAACTTATTCCACTGAATAAGTCGTTCCTTCTTTTCCGTCTTTCAATTGCACACCAATGGCAATTAGTTTATCTCTAATTTCATCTGACAAAGCAAAGTTTCTTTCTTTTTTTGCATTGGCTCTCATGTCAATAAGCAATTGAATGCTTTTGTCAAGAGTATCATTGCTCCCTGAATTGTCAGCAACTAGACCGAATACATCAGATATCATACCACAAAAAGTCTCCTTCAACAGTTTGAATGTAGATTCTTCAAGTTGACCGAAAGATTGTTTTTCGTTGTAAGTATTTATTTTGGCAACCATGTCAAACAATTTTGCAATTGTTTTTGGCGTGTTAAAATCATCATTCATTTCTGCGTAACAAGCTGCGCAAAGATCTTTTATTAATACGTTTTCCTCTTTATTTAAAGAGGTTGGTTTGTAGTCTACCTTTTCAAGGATGTCAAATGCTGTCATTAGTTTTTTGAATCCTTTCTCAGAAGCGGTTAATGCTTCACTAGAAAAATCTAGTACGCTTCGATAATGGGCTTGAAGCATAAAAAATCTGACAACAGTGGTAGAAAATGCTTTTTCCAGCAGCGTGTTTTTTCCGCTGAATAATTCTTCTGGAAGCAATGTGTTACCTGTGGATTTGGACATTCTTTTTCCATTCAATGTAAGCATATTACCATGCATCCAATAATTAACCGGATCTACGTTGTTAGCTGCTTTTCCTTGCGCAATTTCACATTCGTGATGAGGGAATTTCAAGTCCATGCCACCTCCGTGTATGTCAAATTGTTTTCCTAGATATTTTGTTCCCATTACAGAACATTCCAAATGCCACCCTGGAAATCCAACACTCCAAGGAGAGTTCCATCTCATGATGTGAGCAGGAGATGCTTTTTTCCAAAGTGCAAAATCGGTAGGGTTTTTCTTTTCTTCTTGACCTTCCAGGTCTCTAGAACCGGACATTAATTCATCTACATCTCTACCGGAAAGGGCTCCATAATCTCCCCCTTCCTCCATGTATTTCTTTACATCGAAATAAACAGATCCATTTGATTCATATGCTAATCCTTTGGCTAAGCTTTCCTGTATCATCTCAATTTGTTCAATTAAATGACCAGTCGCAGTAGGTTCGATACTCGGTGGTAATGCATTAAATGAGTTCATTACATTGTGAAAGTCAACAGTATACCTTTGCACGATCTCCATCGGTTCTAACTGTTCTAATCTTGCTTTTTTCGCAATTTTGTCTTCTCCTACTTCAGCATCATTCTCTAGATGCCCTGCATCAGTAATGTTTCTTACATACCTTACTTTGTAGCCTAAGAATTTAAAGTACCTAACCACCATGTCAAAAGAAAGAAACGTTCTACAATTTCCTAAGTGAACGTTACTATATACAGTAGGTCCACAAACATATATACCAACATGATTTTTACTAACAGGTACAAATTTTTCTTTTTCTCCTTTTAAAGAGTTGTAAATGTAGATTTGGTTATCTTTTATCTTCGACATGAACTGATATTTTTATGCAGTTATTTTCTGCAATCGCAAATATACGATTTAAGGTTAAATGATTACTACTCAGTTGAAACGTAAATCAGATGTCCAAATTTTGGTTTGACTGTGTATGTGAAATAAATTCCTGTTTAATTCCAGCATCAGCAAACCTACCTTTAAATTGAGAAGTAACCGTAGTGGATGTTGAATCCTTCACTCCTCTCATGCATACACAGAAGTGTTTGGCGTCTACTATACAAGCTACGTCTTCAGTATCTAGCACTTCTTGCAGTTTCTTAACAATTTGCATGGTCATTCTTTCTTGTACTTGAGGTCTTTTGGCAAAGTGTTGTACAATTCTATTTATTTTGGATAGTCCAATTACATTTTTGTTAGCAAAATAAGCAACGTGCACTTTTCCAACAATTGGAACAAAATGATGCTCGCAAAGTGAGTACATCTCAATATCCTTTTCAACTAACATACCGTCATATTTGTAGTTGTTGTCAAACAATGAAATTGCAGGTTCGTTAGCAGGATTAAGTCCTGAAAAAATCTCTTTTACATACATTTTGGCAACCCTGTTTGGCGTACCACTTAAAGAATCATCAGTTAAATCTAGCCCAAGGGTCGTCATGATTTTTTCGAAATGTTTACTAATGATTTGAATT
>CAJYBK010000036.1 GCA_913064955.1 uncultured Flavobacteriales bacterium | reverse complement strand
ATGTCATTACAAATTTTAGTAATGAGTTTGAATTTGGAGTTTTTATATTTTTACTTCGTAGATCTTATAAATTTTTCCTATTATTTCTGGGCGTGTCAGTATGTGGTGCATTTCTTTATTTAAGATATACTCCTAAAATATATTTGAGCAAGGCTGTACTTCAGGTTAACGTTACAAACCAAGCTGCTGATATATTAAATGTCGGCTATGGCTCTGGTGGATCCGATGAATTGAGTACGAAAATTGAATTGATGAGGTCACCTCTGCTTATAAAAAAAACACTAGCAAAAATGAACGTCTTTGTTGGTTACTATACTAAAGGTCAGTTCCTTGAGGATAATAAATACAGCAATAATAGTTTTATTATATACGATATTGCTATTAAAGACTCTTCGGTTTTAGGTCGAAGGTTTTTTATTGAGAAAATTAAAGACTCATTTTATTTAACAGACGAAAATGGTACAGAAAAATATTCAAATAATTTCTCTCAGGAAGAACTTGTGTCACTTTCTGATTTTAGTTTTCGTTTTAAACTAATTTCTGCTGCTCAATTTGATAAAGAGTCAAGTTCAGATAGAGTGTTTTTTAAACTTCAATCACCAAAAATGTTGTTGACTGAAATAAAGCAAGGTTTGGATATAAATGTTCTGAATCCAGGAGCTAAAACTATAGAGATATTGATGCAGCATAGAAATTCTAGATTTGCATCGGATTTCATCAATCAACTAATTACAGAATTTGATAATTATAGCATTTCTAAAAAAAGTGTTTCTTCAGATAATGTAGTGGAGTTTATTCGCGTTCAGAAGGATTCGGTGGAGAGTCGTTTAAAGGAAAATGAAAGGCTAATTCAAGCCTTTCAAAAAGACAATGACTTTAAGGGAACAAGTGGATTGTCTAGTTCTTATTTAAATCAACTTTCTGGATTGGAACAATCACTCTCTAAATTTGAGATAGAATCTGATATTCTTGATCAAATTAACTCCGAAATTGCCATGTTTAGCATTAATACTAATGTGGAAGATATCATACCGGTTTTGGTTGGGAGGAGTTTTGAGCCGACCCTTCAATCGTTAATTGTTGATTTAAAAGGCATGGTTGATTCAAGGAGGAATTTATTAAATAAAGTGACATTAGATAATAATAATGTTGTTCTATTGGATGCTCAAATAAAAACTCAGATTAATATTATATTAAAATCTATTTCGGTTGTTGATGGTCAAAATAATGCAAAAATACTTGCTATAAAGGAACAAATAAAATTACTGGAAGGACAACTATACTCCTTACCTGAGAAGGAATTGGAATTAACTAGGTTGAATAGAGTTCTAGCAATTAATAACAAGTATTTCACTATGCTTTTGGAAAAAGAAACGGAATACAAGTTGACCACTGCCGGAATTACAACACAAAACGAGGTGTTAAGTCCTGCAGAAGTTAGTCAGATACCAGTTTCTCCCAATACTAAATTAGTTTATATTGTAACAGCACTGGTTGTGATTTTTGTTTTTATTGTTTTTGTACTGATTAAATATATCCTTCATGACAAAATAACCACGCTAAATGAAATTACAAAACTTTCTCATGCTTCTATTGGTATTTTGGGAATAGTACCTAATTACCAAAGTAAGATACCAGTATCACAATTAATAATCGATAAAAGTCCTAAGTCTTTAATTTCTGAAGCTTTCAGAAGTGTGCGAACCAATTTGCAATTTCTTTCAAATTTTGATGGTCCGAAAACGCTTGGTATTACTAGTACAATTTCTGGAGAAGGAAAAACATTCGTTGCTTTAAATTTAGCAGGTATAATAGCTTATTCTGGAAAGAAAGTAATTGTACTGGATTTGGATATGAGAAAACCTAAAATTCATCTAGGTTTTGGGGTAGACAACGTAAAGGGAATGTCCACTTTGTTAATTGAAAAGGATAATATAAAGGATTGTATAAATAAAAGTTCATTGGAGAATTTGGACTTCATTACTGCAGGTCCTATACCGCCAAATCCATCTGAGTTGATTTTAAATGGTTTGATTTTTAAAATTGTAGAAGAACTTAAAAAGACTTACGATATGGTTATTATTGATAATCCTCCTGTTGGTTTAGTGACTGATGGTATTCCAATTATCAAAAGTGTGGATTATCCTGTCTATATTTTTAGATCAGAATACTCAAGAAAGAATTTTGTGCAGAATGTGGATAGACTTATTAATGAAAATGGTATCACAAAGTTATCGGCTATTTTAAACGGTGTTGATGCCCAGAGAAAAGGGTATGGAGGTTATTACGGTTACGGTTACGGTTATGGCTATGGATATGGTTACGGTGGTGGAGCATATGGAGGATACTACACAGAAGAGGAAGACACAAGCAGATTGGGCCGTTTCAAAAAGTTTTTCAAAAAGAACAAATAAGTTTCTTAAATTTGTCCGCTCAAATGAAAATTGAAAAGACAAATATAGATGGAGTTTTAGTAGTTCAGCCAAGAGTTTTTGGTGATGAAAGGGGCTACTTTTTCGAATCGTTCAACGAAAAGAGATTTGCAGAATTGACCGGAATGGATGTTAAGTTTGTTCAAGATAATCAAAGTAAATCTGATGCTAACGTGCTTAGAGGGTTGCATTTTCAGAACCCTCCTTATTCTCAGGATAAGTTAGTGAGGGTTGTTCAAGGAAGCGTAAAAGATGTCGTAGTTGATATTAGACCAATGTCAAAAACTTATGGGCAGCATTTCTCGATTAAACTGGATACTATAAAGCATCATATGTTATTTGTGCCTAAAGGAATGGCTCATGGGTTTGTGAGTTTAGAAGATAATACTGTCTTTTGCTATAAGTGCACGAATTATTATTACCCTGAATCGGAAGGATGCATTTTATGGAATGATCGGACTTTAAATATCGATTGGGGAGTGAAAAATCCAATAATTTCTGAAAAGGATATAAATGGCGGAAATTTCAATGAACTTAAATCATTGTTTTAATGGATTCCATTCAATATATATTCATTGTGTATGCAAGTTTTTTTGTGTCTATTGTTTGTTTTAGTCTATTCATCAATGCTATATTTCTGAAATTCGCAACTACTCTTGGGATTCGCGATAGAGAAGGTCCGGTGATCAGATGGAGCAATGTATCTAAACCTGCATTAGGAGGTATATCATTTTATATAGCGTTTCTACTCACAACAGCTTGTTATTCCATGTTTTTTGACCCAATTAAGGTGTTTCAAGATAATACAGCGATTGGACTAATGGCAAGTACCGCTTTAGCATTTCTTATGGGGTTAGCAGATGACGCTTATGATACTAAACCTTTGTTGAAGTTTTCAGTACAGATTTTTTGTGGAGTTGTTCTTATTTTATCAGGTACTGTAATAGAACTTTTTGAGAATGATTGGGTTAATTACGTTCTTACTATTTTATGGGTAATAGGTATAATGAATTCTATTAATATGTTGGATAATATGGATGGAATAACGACATCTGTCTCCTTGTCTATAATAGTTATCTGCCTAATTTCAGCGTCTTTTCAAAATGGGTTTGAGACTTTTGAGTATATGACAATGCTTGGTATTTGTGCAGCTTTGATTGGGTTTTTGTTTTTTAATTGGCACCCTTCGAAAATGTTTATGGGCGATACCGGAAGTCAATTTTTGGGAATGTTTTTAGCATACATAGGTATCAAATATTTGTGGAATGGAACACTCTTCTCAGGTTCAAATGAAGTTTCTCAGCAACTTATTCAAGTTTTAATTGCATTCATTATTCCTATTGTAGATACATCCTCAGTGGTAATTAATCGTTTGGCTAGAAAGCAGTCCCCTTTTGTTGGAGGAAAAGATCATACTACTCATCATCTTTCTTATTTAGGATTGTCTGATAGCCAAGTGGGATTTACTTTTTTAGGTTTGAGTATTGTATCAATGTTCATCTCAGTTGGTATTTATAGATTTATTGATGTTTGGTTATGGTATCATTCTTTAATCTTTGTTACTTACTTTCTAATTGTTTTTGTTATTTTGTTTTCAATTACACAGAAAAACAAAGATAAAAGAGTTTGAAAACAGCAAAATTTAGTTTAATAAGTATTATTACTGGTATTGGCATTGGAGTAATCCTAGTTGCATGTATAGGGGCAGGACAGTCGGATTCTGAAAATAAAATTGACAAAGACGTTAATATTACTTCCTCCGAAAGTTCTCTGAATTCATATTTTGATTCAATTCAAGCTAATTATAAGATTTACAGTATTCCAATGCCTGTCGATGCAAATTTTGCGGGCGAAAAAGTTCCATTAGAGAATATAATAGTAAAAGAAGATTTGGATAAAGAGTTACTGAGTAATACTTATTGGCATTCCAATACATTTTATTTTATAAAGAGAGCAAATAGATGGTTTCCAATTATTGAGAAAATTCTCAAAGAAGAAGGTGTTCCAGATGATTTTAAGTACTTAGCTGTAATAGAGTCAGGATTATTAAATGTAACCTCACCCAGTGGTGCAAAAGGATATTGGCAATTTATGCCTGTCACTGCTAAAGGATATAACTTAGAACTTTCTAAGGAAGTAGATGAGAGAATGAATATTGAAAAGTCAACAAGGGCGGCATGCACCTATTTAAAGGAAGCGTATGGCAAGTTTGATAATTGGACTTTGGCGGCTGCGTCCTACAATATGGGAAAAACAGGATTAATGAAACGTCTAGTTAATCAAAAGGCAGATAATTATTATGACCTGCTTCTGAATGCTGAAACAGCAAGGTATGTTTACAGAATAATAGCGGTTAAATACATCTTAGAAAATCCGAAAAATTATGGGTTCAATGTCCGGTCTGAAGATTTGTACTATCCTTATCAAACAAAATCTATAGTAATAGACAGTACTGTAACAAGTTGGGTTAACTTTGCTATTAATCAAGGTTCAAATTTTAAAACAATAAAGGAACTGAATCCATGGCTAACTGCAGATGGGTTGACTAATTCGGAAGGAAAAAAGTACACTATTCTTTTACCTGTTAAGAACCAAGGCTTGGATAATATTGGAACTACAATCAATAAATTTGGAAGTGATGAGTGAATTAGAAGAAGAGTTTATTGAAGTTTATGGAGCACAAGCTCATAATCTTAAGAATATTGATGTTAAAATTCCAAGGAATCAATTAGTTGTTATTACCGGTCTAAGTGGAAGTGGGAAGTCATCTTTAGCTTTTGATACCATTTACGCTGAAGGTCAGCGTAGATACATTGAAACCTTTTCTGCCTATGCTCGACAATTTCTTGGAGGAATGGCTAGACCTGAGGTGGAACGCATCACTGGATTGAGCCCAGTGATTTCTATTGAGCAAAAAACTGTAAGTAAGAACCCTCGTAGTACTGTTGGAACGATAACAGAGATTTATGATTTTTTAAGGTTGCTTTTTGCTAGAGTTGGAACAGCTTACTCCCCTTCTTCAGGTGAACCAATGATTAAGTATTCTGAAAAGGAAATATTAAATTTAATACAAAAGACTTACTTAAATAAAAGAATCATAATTCTTGCTCCGTTAGTCAGAAGTCGAAAAGGACACTATAAAGAATTGTTTGAAAAGTCAAGAAAACAAGGGTTTCTGAAAGTAAGGGTCGATGGAGAACTAAGAGATATCAAACCCTTAATGAAAGTTGATCGTTATAAAACGCACGATATAGAGCTGGTTATTGATAAACTGCAAGCAGATGTATCATCTTTAGCAAGATTATCAAAGTCCATCGAATTAGCTTTGAAAAGAGGTAAGGGAGAGTTACTTATTTTGGATTATGACAGCGATGAAGTTAAACATTACTCTAGGGCTTTAATGTGTCCTTCCTCTGGTTTTTCATTACCAGAACCAGAACCCAATCATTTTTCTTTTAATTCACCACACGGAGCCTGTCCAAATTGTAATGGATTAGGAGTGGTTAGTGAAGTGGACATGGACAAAATAATCCCTGATGCGAATGTTTCTGTTAAGAAAGGAGGAATCGCGCCTTTAGGGAATTATTCTTCTAATTGGATTTTTAAACAGGTTGAAGTTTTGTTAAAAAGTGGCGAATGCTCTTTGGATACAAAAGTGAAAGATATTCCTAAGGAATTACTTAATAAAATTCTTTACGGAACAGATGACTTGATAAAGGTTTTGGGTAATACAGGTATTTATGACGTAGTTTCATCTTTTGAAGGGGTGATTAATTTCGTTTTGAGACAAAAAGGAGATGACTCTTCCAAAAGTATTCAAAGGTGGGCAGAAGGGTTTACCAATATGATAACTTGTCCTGAATGTAATGGTAGTCGATTAAAAAGTAACTCGTCTTTATTTAAAATTGACGGCAAGTCAATAGGTGAAGTTGCTGGAATGGACTTAGCAGATCTGGATACTTGGGTTGATCAAATAGAAAAGGGCTTTTCTAAATCTCAAAACCTAATTGCTAAGGATGTTATTGTAGAAATTAAGGACAGAGTAAGGTTCTTGCTTGAAGTAGGCTTAAGTTATCTTAATTTAAATCTTGGGGCAAAAACATTGTCAGGAGGAGAAGCACAAAGAATACGATTGGCTACTCAGATTGGTTCTGAACTAACAGGTGTATTATATATTTTAGACGAACCTTCCATAGGTTTGCATCAGCGAGATAATGATAGGCTAATAAAGTCTTTAAAGAATTTAAGAGATATTGGAAATTCTGTAATTGTAGTGGAGCATGATAGAGATATTATGCTGCATGCGGATTATATTTTGGATATTGGACCGGGAGCAGGTATAAATGGAGGGTATGTTGTTTCGGAAGGGCATCCTCAGAAATTAATCAATGAAAATTCTGCTACGGCTAAGTATATCACCGGTGAAGAGAAAATTGAAATACGAGAAAAAAGAAGAGAAGGAAATGGAAATGAATTAGTCTTAAAAGGGGTTTCCGGAAATAATCTTAAGAACATCAATGTTTCTTTTCCTTTGGGCAAATTTATTTGTGTAACCGGTGTTTCCGGTAGTGGTAAATCCACATTAATTAATCAAACTTTATATCCAATATTAAGTCAACACTTTTTTAGAAGTTTGAAAAAACCGCTGGAATACAAAAAAATAATAGGTCTTGAACACATTGATAAAGTCATAGAAATTGATCAATCACCAATTGGTAGAACACCTCGTTCTAATCCCGCAACATATACGGGAGTGTTTTCTGAGATCAGAGATCTTTTCACAAAAATACCGGAATCAAAAATTAGAGGTTACAAACCTGGAAGGTTTTCATTTAATGTGAAAGGAGGACGATGCGAAGATTGCCGAGGTGGAGGATTGAAACTCATTGAAATGAATTTTTTACCTGATGTATATGTCCCTTGTGACACTTGTCACGGAAAGCGATATAATAGGGAGACATTAGAAGTGAGATATAAAGGAAAGTCTATAAATGATGTTTTGGAAATGTCTATTACGGAAGCTTGTGAGTTTTTTCAACCTATTCCTAAAATTTATCAAAAACTAATTACACTGGAGCAGGTAGGCTTAGGTTATATTAAGTTGGGACAGCCTAGCACAACACTTTCAGGCGGAGAGGCACAGAGAACTAAACTAGCAACAGAATTATCTAAAACTGAAACAGGGCAAACTTTGTACATACTAGATGAGCCAACTACCGGATTACACTTCGAGGATATAAAAATGCTATTGGACGTATTGAATAGATTGGTTGATAATGGAAATACTGTTTTGGTTATTGAACATAATCTTGATATTATCAAAGTCGCAGATCACATAATTGATATCGGCCCAGAAGGTGGTCGAGGAGGAGGTGAACTTTTGTTTGCAGGTACACCTGAAGATTGTGTAAAAAACAAGAAAAGCTATACTGCTAAGTACTTAAAAGACGAATTGGCACGTTAATCATAAAGTTTAAAATATTGAATTGATGCTGCGTTAGAATTTTTAACTTCGAGCATCTGAATGGATAAATAATTATAAAAATATAGAAATGGAAGAAGAAAGAGACAGGATAAAAGAGGCGTTTGAACACAAGGATTGGAATGAGATCAGAACTAATGATAGTTGGGCGGTGTTTAAAATTATGTCTGAATTTGTGGAAGGGTATGAAAGATTATCTAAAATTGGACCTTGTGTTTCGATTTTTGGATCTGCAAGAACGAAGCCTGATACTAAATACTACTTATTAGCGGAAGATATTGCATATAAATTGACACAAAATGGCTATGGTGTAATTACCGGAGGAGGGCCAGGGATAATGGAGGCAGGGAACAAAGGAGCTGCAAAAGGTCAAGGCGTGAGTGTTGGATTAAACATTGATTTGCCTTTCGAGCAACATTACAACCCATATATTGATAGCGATAAAATGTTAAACTTTGATTACTTTTTTGTTAGAAAAGTAATGTTTGTAAAATATGCGCAAGGTTTTATAGTACTTCCTGGAGGTTTTGGAACATTAGATGAGTTGTTTGAAGCGATAACATTAATTCAAACTAAAAAAACTGGAAGATTCCCAATTATATTAGTTGGCAAAGACTTTTGGGCAGGATTAATGGAATGGGTTAAAGCGGTTCTTTTGGAGAAAGAAGCCAATATAAGTCCTGGTGACTTAGACTTAATTAAAATTGTGGATACTGCTGATGAGGCTGTTGCTGAAATTAACAAGTTCTACAAACAGTACATGCTTACTCCTAATTTCTAGAGAGTTACTTTCATTGAAAAAACTTTTTTTATATGAAAGTATTTTTTAAATTTGCTTGTTAGAGGGATTGATTTCCTCTATTAAACCTTATTTTCGTTCTATGAAAAAAATACTACTACTAATCACTGCCTTTGCATCCCTAAATACATTTGCGCAATTTCAAGAAGATGAAATGCCGGATGTACTTACGATAGGAGTAGGAGCAGGATTCTCTTCTTTTCTTGGAGATTTGACGGCACAGTCTAATGTGTCTAAATTATCTAACATAAGACCAGGGTACTACTTTAACTTGGAAAGAAGGTTTGGTGAAATTGCTGGTGTTCAAATTGAAGCAACCTACGGGAAATTGGCATCAAACGAAAGAAGCAAAGTGATTTCAAATAATAGAAATTTTGAATCTCCATTACTTCAAGTTGGGGCTAATTTTGTATTTCATTTTGATAATGATTTAGTTATTCACAAGAACTCTCCTTTCTCACCTTATATATCTGCGGGGATTCATTTTCTTAAATTTGATGCATATGGAGATTTAAAAGATAAAAATGGTGTAGAATATAATTATTGGGAAAACGGAACCATTTGGAACGAGGCACAAGGAGATACCACCTCAGCGGCTGCGCAAGTCTACAGAGATTATGACTATGAGACCCAACTAACTGATTCTACAGAAAACTATGGTAGAAGTACTTTTGCTATTCCTTTAACTTTTGGTTTGAAATGGAAGTTTACGCCAAGAATACAAGGAAGAATATTTGGAACGTATAACATAACCTTCTCTGACTGGATTGATAATGTAAAGGCTAATGATAATAATGACAAGTATTTATTTGCTGGGTTTTCTCTTCATTACGTAATTAAGAAAGTAGATCAAGAAAAGAAACATCGTTATGATGATGTTGATTTCTCTGAACTGGAAAAATCAGATAAAGACGGTGACGGAGTGCTTGATATTGAAGATTTTTGTCAAAACACTCCTGGAGGTATTGAGGTAGACAATAAAGGTTGTCCACTTGATAAAGATGGAGATGGTGTTGCAGATTATTTAGATAAAGAACCTGATACTAAAAAAGGTGCTATCGTAGATGAAGAAGGCCGTGAATTGACAGATGAATTATTAGCAGAGAGAGTTGCTGCGAAAAATAAAATTACTGAAGAAAGAAAACAATCTTTCTCTGAAGATGCATCTCAAAGTAAGTTGGATGAGATTTCGAAGCAAATAGAAAAAACTGCAACAACCAATAATGGAGGAACATCGATCTCGAACATTCCGTTAGAATTGCAAGAAGCAGATTTAGATGCTAACGGTATTATTTCTTCCAAGGAAATTTCGTCAGCAATTGATGGATTCTTTGAAGGGTCAAATAATTTTACAGTTAGAAAATTACATGAATTGATTGATTATTTCTTCGAGCAGTAATATCACATCGAATATTTTTTTAAAAGGTCATCTAGTTAGGTGACCTTTTTTTGTGCCTAATGTTGGGGCTTTAACGTGAGCAATTTTACTATCTTAGCAAACCACTGCTGATTTTTAAATTTAACGGACGTAATTATGATTTTTTTTAGGAGTGCTGCCCTACTAATAACTTTGCTATCATTTCAATGTGAAATGTTAAGTCAAAAATTTCTTTATGAAAAGAATTTTGAGAAAGCAGAAAAGTTTATTCACAAAACAAATTATGCTGACGCTATTCCTTTATTGCTATCACTAGATAGTACTTATGATGATCCGCTAATCGATTATTATATTGGAATGTCTTATTATGAAAGTAAAAGCATGGAGAATAACGCTATTCCTTTCTTAGAGAGATATGTCAATACATCAGATTCTTTGGATCAAGCGCATTATTTCTTAGCACAACTGTATCATTGGAATTATCGTTTTGATGAAGCAATAACTATGTATCAGAAGTTTAGATCAATAGTTCTAAGTAAAACGGATGACAGCACGGTTGTGGATATAATTAACGAAATTACAGAGAAGAGTATTAAAGAATGTAGTTATGGTAAACTCTCTGTAGATAATCCTAGGAAAGTTATTATAGAAAACTTAGGTGAAGAAATTAACTCAAGCTTTCCTGAGTATGCCCCTGTGATTTCTAACGATGAGAAAAAGTTGATATTCACTTCTCGTAGAAGTAATACAACAGGATTAAAAAAGGATAAGGATTTAAGTTATTTTGAAGATATTTATTATTCTGACTTATTAAAGGGGAGTCTTTTTAATAAAGTAGCTTTAGATACTCTTCTTAAATCAGGAGGATATATTACACTTCTTACTGATTTTAAGTATTCACCACCAAGAAAAATGTGGGGAAATGTTAATTCAAAAAAACATGATGGGGCCATTCAATTGAACAAAACGGAGGACTCTTTATATTTTTATAGGGATTATGATATATGGATAAGTGATATAAAAGATTCCGTAAAAAGTACAACACCAAAAAATGTGAGATACGTAAATTCAACTGCATACGAACCTAGTATTTATTATGCTCCTGATGGTAGTTACTTCTTGGCATCAAGCGACCGACCTGGAGGTTTTGGAGGTTTAGATTTGTATGAGTCCAAAAGGCTAGAGGATGGTTCTTGGGGAGAAATGGTGAATTTAGGTCCTCAAATTAATACGGAATATGATGAGGATGCACCTTATATAGATCCTGATGGTGCTACAGTTTATTTTGCTTCCAAAGGTCATTCAACAATGGGAGGATATGATATTTTTAAAACTAGAAAAAAAGGTAACAACGAATGGACAGATATTGTTAATATGGGTTATCCTATTAATACTCCTGGAGATGAAATATACTATGTGATGACTCCTAAATATAATCGTGGTTATTACTCCAGTGATAATCTACAAGGTTATGGCGATATGGATTTATACAGAATTACTTTTGCAGATGAACGTCACCCCATGGCGGAGTTAAAAGGCTTAGTACTTAAGAATAATGAATACATTCCAGCTAATTCCAAGTTGACAATGTTTGGAGATGAAGATGAGCAGTTTTCATCTTTTTTTTCAGATTCTACAACAGGGGAATATTTAGTTTTACTAGGCCATGGTAAAAAGTATAATATGCTTGTAGAAACAGAAGGGTTTTTACCGTACAAGAAATCTTTTCATATTCCTGAGCAAAAGGAATATTATCAACTTTATCAAGAAATTCATCATATTTACTTAAAAGATCAGGATGGAAATATTATTGGACAGCAAATAGTAGTGTTCAATTCATTTGATGATTCTAATCAAAGTGATACAACTAGTGTGCTTTATGATCAAAGAACTCAGGAAGAGTTAGATCGGATAAAAGGAATTAGAGAAAATAAAAATATTGAAGTTTTCTCTGATGTGAAGTTTTATATTACTCAAGATAGTTTAAAGAAACTATTGGCTGCAGATGAAGATCTTAAGTACAGTTTTCCTAGCAATAGTAGTTTTTCATTTCTAAGCGATTCAACCGGAAGTAAGGATTCTCTTTCAAACTACGCTAGTTTATCTAGTAATTTTGTAAATGATTTGTTGAATAGAAAAAATATTTATTTAGATAACATTGAAGATGTAGAAGAATTAGAACAGAACATAAACAATGATTCTCTAGATGATGCGCCTTTGATAATATTACATTTCAAGTATGATAAAACAATCCTAGTGGATCATGATAAAGAGAAAATAGGAATAGTATTGAACTATTTAGAGAAGTATCCGAATACAAAAGTTGAAATAATGGGACATACGGATGCTAATGGAAGCGAAGGGTATAATCAAAAATTATCAGAACAAAGAGCTAAGCAAATTTTTGATTACCTCAAGGAATTAGGGATTTCTAAAAAAAGAATGAGCACAAAAGGTTTTGGTGAGACTGATCCGATAGCACCAAATACTGATGATAAAGGAATGGATAGTCCCGAAGGTAGGGCCTTAAACCGAAGAGTTGAATTTAGACTTTATTGAAAGTAACCCTAATAAATCTTAATAAAAGAAGTTGAATACCATTTTAAAAATAGAATCACTTAATAAGAAATTTGGCGCTTTACATGCGGTTAAGGATCTTTCTGTAACAATTACTAAAGGTAATGTTTATGGAGTTTTAGGACCTAATGGAAGTGGTAAATCCACTACATTAGGGATGATACTCAATGTTGTTAATAAGACTTCGGGAAAATATGAATGGTTTGGAGGGAAATACGCCACTCATGAAGCATTGAAAAGAGTAGGGGCTATAATAGAACATCCCAACTTTTATCCATACATGACGGCTTACCAAAATTTAAAATTGGTATGTAGAATAAAGGGTGCACCAATCGAAAGAATTGAACAAAAATTAGCCATGGTTAATTTATTGGATAGAAAAAATGATAAGTTTAAATCTTACTCTCTTGGTATGAAACAAAGACTCGCCATTGCATCTGCACTTCTTAATGATCCAGAATTTTTAATTTTAGATGAACCTACAAATGGCTTAGATCCACAAGGGATACATGAAATTAGACAAATAATTAGGAACATCGCAAGTAATGGGACAACCATTTTGTTGGCTTCACATTTACTGGATGAGGTAGAAAAAGTCTGTGATCATGTTATTGTAATCCGTAAAGGGGAAAAGTTGTTTGAAGGACCAGTGTCTGAAATGATTGGAGCTCAAACGGTAATAGAACTTAATACTAATGGTCAAAATGGGCTGTTGGTGCAAACTATTCAAGATAATTTCAAGGAGTTATCAAATGTAAGAATCGAAGAAGAAATGGTTTTTGCAAGTGCATCTGATGATTTTGATTTGGCGATGTTTAATAAAGAATTATGTATGTTGGGTGTTTATTTAACCCATTTCGTTCAGAAGAAACCAAAGTTAGAAGAGCAGTTTTTAAACTTAACCAATCAAAAAACTAGTTATGCTTAGATTACTTTCCATTGAATATCTAAAGCTGAAGTATAGTCGAGCAAGTAAGGTTTTGATTATTGTTTATTTTGGCTTGCTTAGTTCCATTGCAATTTTGTCATCAATGAGTTTCAATATTGGACCAATAGCAATTAGGTTTGCCGAGCAAGGTATCTTTGAATTTCCTTATATATGGCATTTTACAACATGGGTGGCTGCTATTTTTAAGTTTTTTCTGTTATTAGTGATTGTCTCCATGGTTTCTAATGAGTATTCTAATAGAACTTTGAAACAAAATTTGATTGATGGTTTAAGTAAAAGAGAGTTTGTTCTTTCCAAATTTTTAATGGTGGCCGTTTTGTCAGTATTGTCCACAGTTTTTGTTGGTCTTTTGTCCTTGTTGCTAGGTTTTTCTTTCTCTAGTAATACCGAACTAAGTGTAGTTACGACTGACCTTCAGTATCTTGGGGCTTTCTGCCTTAAGTTATTTACTTTTTTCTCTTTCGGACTGTTTTTAGGAATATTAATAAAGAGATCTGCCTTTGCCATTGGAGCTTTAATTATTTGGTATATCATCGAAAAGATAATAATTGGATTTGTTGAGTTTAACGTGAAATTCTCAAAAGTAAATAGTCCTGTAAATTGGTTGCCGTTGGAGAGTTCTTCTGGGTTGATTCACGAGCCAATTACTCGTATGGATACCATTAAGCAAATTTCCGAGAATATACCTTCATCAGATTTCTTAGCATACGATTATAGTGTGCCAATGGTTAATGTCATTGCGTCCTGTGTATGGTGCGTTATATTTTTTATAGGATCCAATGTGATAATAAGAAAACGTGATTTATAATCAATGATCCCAATCTTCTTCCATCATAACATCGCCCAGTAAGAACTCTTCGTGAAACAATTCGTCACCAATTTTTAACTCACCATTTTTCTTATTGTAAGTGATCTTTTCAATTCTAGTTATACCATTGTTTATATTTCTTTCAATGTACGCATAGGTGTCTTGATAATAGAAGTTCAAGCCTATTTTGAGGTTGGTAGAGTTCTCGTCAAATTTGATTTGTAACTTCCCTGTAGAATCTGTTTTTTCAGAAAAATGTAACTGATTTAAGTCAAAACTCACATTAATCTTCGGAAGTGGATTCCCTTCTTCGTCTTGTGCTGTAATAACAATAGTATAGTCAAACGTTATTTCCTTTACTTCTGATGATTCATTGATGATCTGACCGTAGGAAGCGGTAAAAAGCCCCGTTCCAAAAACAAGAAAAAGTGCAATAGCAAACCTCTTCATAGGATGAAGAAATCTGAACTGCTCGTACTGAATTTTATTAATCCTTCCGCAAATCTTATCATTATTGGCTGCTTTTAGATTACTGATTTCTTCCAATGACTTGTCATTTATTTGATAAACAGAAGAGTTGCAACTTGAGCAAAATTTCCCTATCTCATTTGAAGTCATTGAGTTCCAGTCCTCATTGCATTTTGAAACTTTCATAGTTTTTGGTTTATGGTTACTTTAGTTGGTACAAGTCTTGAATAAAATGGTTCAATTAACCCAGGAATCCTAAACCTTGCGGTTGCTTTAACAACCAGCCTGTCAAACTTTTTCTGCTTTTATTTGCTGTAAGTACTTCGTGCCAAACGGAATCACTTCTGAAAATTGCTAATCTATTTCCAATTGGAGCAACTAATTCAAAATCATCAGGGTCTTCACTTTTGTATATTTTTAATTCACCTCCATCACCTTCTTGCCAATTATCATTCATATACACTATAACCGATAGAATTCGATTGTTTCGTTCCTTAAACTGATCCAAATGTTTTTTATAGAATCCACCTGCGGGATAATGTGCTAAATGAAATTCGTAGTCCTTTATTGCTGTATACAATGACCTATTCACTGTAGGTATAAAAGTTTCAATGATACTGAAAAATGTAGCTATTTCTTCATTACAATCATTTCTATTCAGCCACATAATTTCGTCACCTCTTATGTTTTCTCTAATTTGATACTTACTTAAAGTACCAATTCCTGCTTTTGTTAATTGCTCTTCTTCAATAGCATCTATAAAAAGTGATTTGATATTAGTATATACTTCTTGAGGGAGAAAATTGTCTACTATCGTAAAGTCATTCTCAGCTAATTGGTCAAAATGATAATCCCAATCGATAGTTTCTATTATTTGCATAAAGCAAATGTATGTTAGTTTTTGAATGTCTTGTTATGCCTGCTTTCTTTTTTTATCTTTGTTTACAAATCAATAAGCACATGTCAGGAATTGTAAAGCATTTTTTTTTAGTATTAGCCGTACTTTTTTGTACTTATTCTTATGCGCACAGAGGCGATTATATTGCAATAACAGATGTCAATGTAACAGAAACTGAAGAGGCATATGTTTATTCCTTTTTAATTGAGAATATTAAAGGAGTTCCCTATACTAATGTTAAAATTGATTTTTGGATCAATATGAAATCAGTGTTCTTTAAAAGGTATGAACTTCTAGATGGCAATGTGAAATTTACCAAAGAGTCTTTTACAATACCTAAACGATTACTGAATATAGATGAAGATCTTGTAAATATAGAAGTGACAGAAATTTTCGGTAAGAAAAGTGATTGGGGAGGATGGGATAGTCAACGTAGTCATGGGCGCCAAGTTAATACTCTTTATTCCGAATTTTACATTGATGCACCATGGAGAATGAATAAAAATAACAGTAATGGTGTGGAAAATTCTGTGCCAATTCACTTTTTTTTGCATGACGCAGATTTGGTTGTAGGTACTACAGCGCAAATTGATAAGATTGATATTCAAGTAAAAAATGCGACAGCCTCTAGTTTTGGAGCGCCTCTAACTTTTGATAGTATTTCAGACGCCATGTTTGCAAATTATTTCTCGCATGGGTCTGTAGTTGATACGGACATGAGCATACAAGGGTTTTCAATGAATAGTTTTTCAACAAGTTCTAGCACAACCATTGATTTTGATATCAATTCTGATTTTTGGAATGACTATGTTTTAGTAGATGCTACTTACTGGTATTTTAATTTCAACATACCTCCTGCCGCACTTATAGGAATGGACAATATTATTGATATTCAAGTTACTATTCATTATGGAAATCTTACTTGGTCGGATGATGTGTCAGGTGTGAGAGTGTTTAGATCGGATGAAGATATACCGCATTTAGCTAATTATTATCGAGGTGACACTCATTTACATTCCTTATTTACGCAAAATGATGCCGAAATAGGCTTGCCTATGGAGTCTACAAAAATTGCTGCAAAACATATTGGATTGGATTGGATCACTTCAACCGATCATACAAGTGATTACGATAATTATGGAACGACTGTTTCCGAAAATTGGAATAGAATTCAGGACTGGGCGGCACAACTTAACGCTGAAGACCCTAGTATGATATTCATAGCAGGACAGGAAGTAGCTTTAAAAAACCACGAAGATAAATTGGTTCACATGTTAGCTTATCCCAATATGAATGATCCTTATGGGATGCCTTTTATTGGTGATGGTAACGGAGATTTGGTAGCCACAAGTGTGACGGTAAGTTCTGCGTTGGCTCAATTGGCGAGCATTAATGCTTTTGCTTATGCGGCCCATCCTTATGCAACTGAAGATAAATTGCCTTTGGTGCCTGTAGATGGAGGTATTTGGAATGTTGGATTGAATGGTTTTCCCACCAACGGAAGTAATTTCCCAAGAACTGGAGGAGAAATTATATGTAATAACCCGTCTGTCACTTCTGATGTATTTAGTACGGAGTCAAATAAGTTGATAAAAGATGCGCTTTTAGGCTCGCAAATATGGAATACAAGGGGGGTGTTAAAAAGTACTGGTAATGAATTAGATCCATGGGATGTTGATAATAGTGGTGATGGATTTACAGTATCGGATACTGCGAGTACCGGTTTCTTTTTAAAGAAGTTTAGACAAGGGCAAGAGATTGTTAATAGTATTAATCAATTGGGGCTAGCTTTGAAAAACCAAGATGAGAACTATGAAAATTGGAAGATGTTTTATTCTGCTGGCTCAGATGCGCATGGTTCTTTTAATTTTAGTAACACAGATGACTTTGCAGGATTCGGAACTATTTCAGATAATGCTGTAGGTAAATTAAATACCTTGGTGTACTGCCCTAATGGAATGGGAAGTGACGGTGCTGGAATTTTAGATGCTTTGTACCATGGAAGAAACGTGCTTTCGGATGGGCCAATTATGGCAATAGGGATTAGTGAAGATGGAGCGAATGGAGTAAATGAAATTTTAATGGGGGATGATGCATCAATCAATTTATTGAGTAGCGATAGTTATTATTTAAATTTCAATTACGTTACAACAAGTGAATTTGGAGATGTTACGGAAGTGAAATTTATAGTTGGTACAGAATCAGGAGAGTATGAATATGTTATGCCTGCCAATTGGCCTGTTACTGGAAACCACCTGGAAACACTAAGTTTGAACGATGTTTTAGAATCTACTTTTCCCAGCGGAGTTATTCCTGAAAATGAACATTTTTATATTCGTGCAGAAATGTCTTGTTTTAGGGATCTTCAAGGTCAAGAAGTTGCGCATAAAATTTCTTATCAAAATCACCACTCATTCTCAAATCCTATTTGGATTAAGTATGAAGAGATTTTTGCAGATGTAGATGAGCTTACTTTAAGTACAAGACCAAATCCATTTCACGATGATTTCTACTTGTTAGTGCAAACTACAGAGCCGATGGATGTTACAATTGGGATTTACGATAAGCAGGGAAAGTTAATTAAGAATGAACTTCGATACGTTAATTTCAATAAGGAAATTCTTTACAATGCAAATGAATTGGGATTAGCTAATGGGACTTATACAATAAGGGTTATTGCTGGAGAGGAGAAAAAGAACATTCAGGTAGTGAAGTATTAAAACTGTAGTTATTCATTGTCTAGCAAGATTTGAGTGTCGATAATCAATTGCTCAATTTGCTGATCTGAAGTAGCGTCATAAAAACCTCTAATTCTACCTTGTTTATCTATTAACGCAACATTCTCCGTATGAATAAAGTCATTTTCACTGCCGTGGTCATAATTGGGGTCATTTTCATCTGGACAAATCAAATAACTTTTCCTTGCTAATTCATATAAGTGCTTTTTGCTACCAGTAAGAAATTGCCACGTACTTGCATCAGCATCATATCTACTAGCATATTCCAAAAGAACAGCAGCACTGTCAACTTCAGGCATTACAGTGTGAGACAATATCAATACTTGTTTCCCACTTTTGAAGTGTTCATTAACTTTGGCTAATTTACTATTCATGATTGGGCAAATCGAAGGACAAGTAGCGAAAAAGTAATTTGCAATGACTATTTTGTCTTTGGTGATGCTTTGATCTACCCATTTACCATGTTGATTTTGCAAGTAGAAATCCATTGTGGTATGGTTGATTCCCTTGTTTTGTAAAGACTTATCTACTAAGTCTGGATTAACATCTACTGGATTGTATATCGGAAGGTTTACTTTGTCGTCTGAAAGAATATATAAGCCAGCAGAAACTCCAACAATAAAAATGATTAAAAACGCTACTAGACTTTTCATGCTGCAAAAGTACTCCTTGAAACCTATAATTTTGTAATTTTGGTCAACATTATTTCTGCAATATGGATCATCTTAAAATTCCTTTTAATATTACCAATCAAATAGACCATCCAGATAGACCAAATTATTTGGTGTTTCATTTTCGTGAGGAAGAAAGAGCAGAAATGTTTGAAAAAGCTTTAACAAAAGAGAATATATTTTTTGAACGGGGTACCCAAGAGGAAAATGATGGATCAATCAGGTATTTGTTTGGTGTTAGAAAGTCAGACACTGATATTGTAGAGCGACTTAATTATGAGGTTATTGGGAGTTTTAGAGAGCCATTTATAAAAGATAAATCAGCAAGGTGGGTAATCATTGGTATTGGATTAGCGTTGGTAGTTTTAGCAGTTTTAGGAGCAATACTTTCTAAGTAACCTTTTTTTGAATATTCCGTTAAGACTAATCCTTCAGAGAAAAAGATTTGAGAGATAAAATTATATTAATAGTTTTTATTGGCGTTGGCGCTTTCCTTTGTGCTTTTACATCGCAGAGAGATGGTTTAGGCGGTCCAGAAGGTGATGAAAAGAAAAAGAAACCTAAAGATACTGCCAAAGCAGTTGTTGCATACGGTGAGCAGTACCTCTTTGAGACAACAGTAGATTTTTCCAATTTAAATATTTACGAACGAATTGACTCTTTAATTAGAGTGGACTCTATGACCGCAGGGATTAAGAAGGAAATCCAGTTTTACAAGTCTGTAGCCAATAAGTCGGAAGATCAAATTTATGGTATGGTCGATTCTCTATTTGAGTTGGATTCTGTCCCGTTTGCATTAATCAACCAAATTAATCTTTATGCGGCTATGATGCCCGAGAATATGGAGTTGCCTGCGGAATTTGAAATTATTAAAGAAGATGGCACTCCATATCCCGCCAATGCCTATTACCAATCTTGGAGCAATAGAAATTCTTTTAGTTATTCGTCAGATATTCATGAAGGTGATTCTACCTTGGTATTGCTATTGGCAAACGAAAAAGAAGGTAGAGTTTATCATCACCCATTGTGTCAGAAAACATTGAGAAGATATTATGGCACTGTAACGTCCAGATACGGATGGAGAGATGGAAGAGCGCACAACGGGGCGGATTTAGAACTGAATGTGTATGATTC
>CAJYBK010000035.1 GCA_913064955.1 uncultured Flavobacteriales bacterium | reverse complement strand
CCATTGCAATTGCCTTTGGAGTGATGCTTTTCATCACATCAGAGGAAAGTAGACAAAAGTATTTATTCAGTGGCGGTTTATTCTCCACAGGTGCATACCTCATCATGAGAGCACTCTCCAACACTGAAAAAATTAAAAGAAGAGATGTGGATATAAAGAGTAAGATGCTAAATAAAAGTAAAAACAACAATAAACAAGAATTCTAAAAAGCAGGCAATTATATAATCTTCTCTCTGTACATCTTCATAAACTTTGAACTATAAACAAAGTCAGTAACTTCTTTATTCTGTGTTGTTAAAATAGAGTTTTTATCTCCTGTCCAGTGATTTTTTCCTTTGTAGATAAACATAATATTATCTCCAATTTCTAATACTGAATTCATATCATGAGTTATGACAACTGTAGTCATCTTATATTCTTCTGTTAACTCCTTAATTAAGCTATCTATAAGAATTGAGGTTTTTGGATCTAATCCTGAATTAGGCTCATCGCAAAACAAATACTTGGGCTTCATCACAATTGCTCTTGCTATTGCTACCCTTTTTTGCATTCCTCCACTAATTTCCGCAGGATAAAGTTTATTCTTATCTAGAATCGCAACACGGTCCAGGCAAAATTTTGCTCTAGCTCTCATTTCTTTCTTACTCATTTTAGTAAACATGGTAAGTGGAAACATTACATTTTCTTCTACTGTTAAACTATCAAATAAAGCTCCTGCTTGAAAAAGCATACCTATCTCAGTACGAATACTTTTCTTTTCTTTTCTCCGCATTGTAGGAAGGTTTCTCCCATGATACAATATCTCTCCGTTATCTGGTTCGTGTAAGCCAACTATACATTTCGTAAGCACGGATTTACCGCTCCCACTTTGCCCTATGATAAGGTTCGTCTTTCCTTCTTCAAACTTAAAATTGATGTCATGAAGAATTTGAACATCACCGAACGATTTGTCTATGTTTTTAACTTCTATCAAATCAGGACTAATTGAGTTATAAGGTAATTAAATAGTAAAATTAATACACTAGAGTAAACTACGGCTCTTGTACTGGCCTTACCTACTTCAAGTGAACCTCCTTTTACATAATACCCTTGATAGGCACTTATGGAGGTCATTATAAATGCAAAAACCGCTGTTTTAGAAAGAGCATAACTCAAATACATCATATCATTGTCATGAAAAATCTCAATTCCATATAAATATCTATCTACTGTTACTAACTCCGTACTAACACAAGCGAACCAACCTCCAATAAAAGCGAACGCCATACTAAATACAATGACAAGAGGGAATATTATAACTGCTCCCAAAATCTTTGGCGTAATTAAGAAATTTCTTGAATTAACCCCCATAATCTCCAAGGCATCAATCTGCTCAGTAACCCTCATTGAGCCAAGTTCGGAAGCAATATTAGAGCCTACTTTACCCGCTAAAATTAAGGAGATAATAGTTGGGCTAAACTCTAGCAGAATCGATTGTTTAGTAGTAAATCCCACCGTATAAGCAGGAATCAAAGGACTATCAATGGCTGTAGCTGTTTGAATGACGATTACCATTCCCATAAAGGCCGACATTAGTATCACTATTCCAATGGATTTTATCCCTAATTGGACAATTTCATCCATCAAGCGAGACCAATACACGGAAAATTTCTCCGGTTTAGAGAACATTTGCCCTAGCATCTGCGTATAACGACCTATATGATAAAAAATGTTCAAGTACTTTATTTTTAACAAAAATAGAAATAGCAAGTCAAGCTTAGCGTTATTATTTTTGTACTTTTAAACATTGAGTTCTTAATGTAATCTTAATAATATGAAAAAGACACTAAAAATAGCATTGATATGTAGCATTGGATTGATGTTGAATAGTTGCTTCCTTTTTGGAGGTGGCAAAAGTAAATGTGGTGATTGTCCATCATGGAGTAACAACGATAACAATCAAGAAGAGCCTAGTAAATCTAATGAGAAGCAAGTCTGACTTAGGTAAAACAATTCTCAAGGAATTCATACACATCAACACAATTGATTATGTTGATGATTTGGTTCAATCTTTAAGGGTGAATTTTAAGATCGTTAAACCTCGCAAAACTAAACTCGGTGATTGTCGCTATCCTCATCCTGGAAAAAACACTATCACGATTACTGTAAACAGTAACTTACCAAAGTTACAATTTCTGATTACTACTATTCATGAACTAGCACATGCGAAAACTTTCAGAGATTACGGTTTCAAAGCAAAGCCGCATGGTGAAGAATGGAAAAACAATTTCAAAGTATTATTTCAACCACTTCTGAATGAAGATATATTGTCTTTAGAAGAAATAAATTTGGTAAATCACTTATTATCCAATATAAAAGCCTCTAGTTGTGGCAACCACAAGTTAAACGATTACTTATTCAAGGAGGATGAAAACGTTACTTTTCTCAAGGACATTGAACCAGAAAGCGCTTTTGAATTAAATAATAGAAGTTTTAAAATCATCTCAAAGGCACGAACCAGGTACCTCTGCAAGGAAATAAACACAGGCAGAAAGTATAAAATACATGGATTGGCCAATGTCAAACTTATAAATTAGAGAAAAAATAACTACTTTCGCGTCCCAATTATAGGCGAATGGAGAATAATTTTGTAGTAATAATGGCAGGAGGAATCGGTAGTCGATTTTGGCCAATGAGTACCTCATCAAATCCAAAACAGTTTCATGATGTTTTAGGAATAGGTAAAACCCTTTTACAATTAACAGTAGAAAGATATTTACCTATTTGCAAAGAGGAAAACATTCTAATTGTAACCAATGAAAGATATAAGTCTCTAGTTCAGGAACAATTACCCAATTTCAATGAAGATCAAATCCTTTTAGAACCGAGTAGAAAAAACACTGCACCATGTATAGCATATGCTTGTTACAAGATTCATTCAAAAAACAAAGAAGCTAACGTCATTGTAGCTCCTAGTGACCATCTAATACTTAAAGAAGTAGAGTTTCAAAAGACTATTGAAAAAGCACTTGCCAATACAGCAAAGAATAATTGTCTAATGACCATTGGCATTAAGCCAAGTAGACCTGATACAGGTTATGGATACATCCAATTTGAACAAGGAGATACTGAAATTAGAAAAGTTAAAACTTTCACAGAAAAGCCTTCTTTAGATATTGCTCAAAGATTTTTAGAAAGCGGAGATTTTTACTGGAACTCAGGTATGTTTATTTGGAGTTCAAAATCAATCATTGCTGCTTTTGAAACGTTGCTTCCTGAAATTGGTAAATTATTTTCTGATTTAAATGATTGTTACTATACTAGCAAGGAAATTGAAGAAATAAACAAAATCTACCCAATTTGCAAAAATATTTCAATCGATTACGGAATCATGGAAAAAGCTAGCAACGTTGAAGTTATACTTGCAGATCTTGGCTGGAGTGACCTTGGAACTTGGGGATCACTTTACACCCACATTGATAAAGACGAAAATAAAAACGCTATCGTAGGGACAAACGTCTTAACGTATGACGCTAATGACAACATGGTGTTAGTACCTGACAATAAGTTAGTAGTAATACAAGGTCTCAACGATTACATTGTAGTAGAAAGTAATGACACTTTATTAATTTGCAAGAAAAGAGATGAGCAAAAAATAAAACAATTTGTTACAGAGATTAAATCCAAAAAAGGTGACAAATTTGTCTAAACCGTAACCTACCTTAAAACATCTTTTCTCTCCGCATCTAGTCGAAGCAGTATAAACACCATTACTGAGAAGCCTAAAATAGCAGAACCTCCCTTGCTAAAAAACGGAAGAGGAATGCCAATTACTGGGGCTAATCCTATAACCATTCCTAAATTAATCATGAAGTGAAAGAACATGATACTTGCTACACTGTATGCAAAAATTCTTGTAAAAACACTCCGCTGTCGTTCTGCTATAATAATTGCCCGTAATAAAAAGGCGACAAAAACTGATATCAAGACAAGTGACCCTAAAAAACCTCTTTCTTCACCCCAAGAGCAGAAAATAAAATCTGTTGATTGCTCTGGAACATGTTTAAATTTATTATTACTTAATGTCCCTTCTAAGAAACCTTTACCAGTTACCTCTCCTGAGCCAATAGCAGACAACGCTTGATAAATATTGTAACCAGCACCCTTTCTATCCAATTTCAAACCAAATTGAATTTGAAATCGAGTCCGATGCCTATCTTGAAATACATTATCATAAGCCCAATTAATAGAAAGTATAAAAAGTATTGCAAATAGAGTACTCCAGATAACCGCTGGGTAATATTTCTTACGATATCTAGGCATTACAAAAAACTTGACAATAAGCATTCCCGCTAATCCAAATAACAACATAATGGCTGCCAAAATATAGTTATTCGAAAAGAAACCGCTTGGCCTAGCCAATTCATCGTACTTCTCAGGATCAAACTTCTCTCCAGAAGCTACAATTTTTTGTATTACAGCATCATTTATCTCAACCGTTTCAAAGGACGCTATGTAAACAGATATTACTCCAATAATTAAAGAGAAAAAACCTAAAAGTAAAACGTTGCCAGACAGTCCCTCTCTATACATCACAAAAATAAATGATAAAAACACAAGTCCGGTTCCTGGGTCTGGTTCCAAAACAATCAAAACCATTGGGCAAATCAGCAACAAGAATACATTCATCTTAGTCCTGAAATTTTCAATCTTCACTCCTGAAGTACTCAGATACCTAGCCAAGGCAAGTGCACAAGCAACTTTAGCAAATTCGGCAGGCTGAATAGTAAAACTCCCTATTTTAAACCAGGAATGGGCTCCATTAATGGATGGCATAAACAATACTAGAATAAGCAGAAAAATTACTACACCGTACACGATATAAGAGGAGTTCTTCAAAAAATTCCCTTCCATTAAGAGAATCATAAAACCTAAGAAGAGCGAAATCAATATCCAATAAAACTGCTTCCCATAATCTTCCTTCCAAGAAAATAGACTCCCCACATCATCCCCAACACTTGAAGAATAAACGGTAGATAATCCCATCACCACCAAAAGAAGGTACAGCACAAGAAACCACTTGTCCATTCTTTGCCATATGTTAATACTTCTTAGTGTGCTCAAAATACGTTATTTAAAAACTTGATTTTTGGTCAATATTGTTTCATTCAGAACTCTTAGTTCTTTTTTCATACCTTTTTCCGAGAGTTCTCCATTAATATACTTTTCTATTATAAGACTTGCAATTGGTGCAGCCCACGTCCCTCCCCAGGTACCATATTCAACATATACCGCAACAGCAATTTTCGGGTTTTCTTTAGGTGCAAACGCAATAAAAACAGAATGGTCATTGGTTGTAGCATTTTGAACTGTACCGGTTTTCCCGCAGACAGACAATCCCTCTATTTGGGCCCGCCTAGCCGTGCCATTTTCCACAACTTGCTCCATGGCATTAATTACTGGCTCAAAATACTCTGCATCTACAACGGTATAGTGCTTTTCAAGATACTCCTCCCTTTTTTGACCATTTTCTCCAATTTTACGTACAAGATGTGGTGTATAATAAAACCCTCTATTAGCGATTATTGCCGCTAAATTTGCCATCTGAAGTGGCGCGACACCGATTTCTCCTTCGCCAATACTATTGGAATATATTGTACTAAATGCCCAAGAGTGCTTTCCATATGGGTTATTAGGAGGAAATTCATTATCATAATAATTAGCATCTGGAATAGTCCCTGATTTGATTCCTGTTAAATCGGTATTTAATTTTACCCCTAACCCAAACGACCGAACTGACTCTGCCCATTTCTCAATACCTATTCTACTGTCTTTAAAACCACTTGGATCCTCACCTCTTTGAATCAATCTTTTGTAAACTTGATAAAAATAAGGATTGCATGAATGCTGAATAGCAATAGAAACATCAGTTGGAGAAGGGTGATTATGGCAATTAATTAACGACTTATTACAAGCAAATGGTGTGTTCGCTTTGATAACCCCCGCTTGCATCCCTATTAAAGCTTGCACTAATTTAAAAATAGAACCAGGACGATAGGTATCATTATAGATACTCTTATTGATAAGTGGTTTTAAATTTAAGGTATCCTCCTTAGCAATTTTCGCATAATTCTTACCTAAATCTCTCCCTACAAACAACTCTGGATCATAAAATGGAGCAGATACCATACTTAGTATCTCACCAGTAGCAGGCTCAATGGCAACAACGCATCCAATCTTATTCTTCATCAAAGATTCCGCATATTTTTGGAGGTCTAAATCAAGTGTTGTGTATAAATTATTTCCTGCAATTGCATTTTTCTGAGTCAAATCCTCTTTTTCGTTTCCTAACCTATCTTTGAGATAACTTACCACTCCTCGCCTACCTCTTAACTCTTTTTCATAAACTAATTCAATTCCAGTTTTACCAATGTAATCGGTCATTTTATAGTATGGTTCTTCGCTCTCTTTGTCTGCCAAATACTCTTCCTGATTGATGATTCCAATATAGCCTAGTACGTGAGCTGCAACATGCTCCGGATAACCTCTTTGTGTATTTCTTTCTTCAAAAAAACCTTTTTTAGAAGGTAATTGAAAAGCAATTTTACTGTAATCTTCTTTATTCATACCTTCAATAAAAATAGAAGGTTTATAAGATGCGTATTCTATTGCTTTATTCAATTTTGCATCAAAATCTTGGCGAGACAAATCAAAAAAAGTTGCCAACTCATTAGTATCTACTTCTCCAATTTCGTCCGGAAAAATATAAATATCATAAACTTGACTTGCTTCCACGAGCAAAGCTCCGTTCCGATCATACACAAGACCTCTTGAAGGTTTTAGTGATTTTTCAGAATGTGTTATCTCCATGGATCGTTGTGCCCATTTATCGTCAAGTACTTGAATAAAAAGTAAGCGAACGATGAATACTACACCTACTGTAAACATGGTTAAAATAATAACCCATCTTCTATTTTGAAAAGGATCCATTAATACCTGTCGAATTTAACAAATACATAATGAAGAAATAAAATCACAACTACTGCGACCACACTACTTACAAATGCTTGTGTCAATCGAAGGAAAAACATATCGAAAGTGAATGCCTCCAATGAAAAAAACCATAAATGATAAATAACACTCAGAACACCTATATAAACCAAGTACTTTCCTAGACCAACATTTTGAACAGTCAAGGAGGAACTTGTATCAAATCCATCTCTAGGTAAAATAAATCCAGTAAAATAGTAACGAAACATTGCTATACTCACGGCAGCAGACGCATGTAATCCGTATGTATCATAGAACATATCTATCACCAATCCCAAAATTAACGCTACCAACATGGACAGAATAGGATTGAACTTAACAGGCAAATCCAAGATTACAATAAAATAAACAAAAGGTGTCACCCACCAATTAGCTGCTCCAAGTTCAAGGTTCTTCAAGGCCACTACCTGAATTAGAATGACAAAGAACAATTTGACAATATATCTAGTTATTGGATTCACTGCTGATAGTTTTCAATAGTTTGCATTTCCAATTCTCTTTGCTCTTGCTTTTTAACATTCTTAACAACGGTTACGTTGTATAAAGAAGAAAAATCTTCAATAAGCTCAATTTTAATTTTTTGATAGGTTTGTCCAGTAACCGGCTTTACTGAAATAACAATTCCTACTGGGACTCCCTCAGGAAAGATACCAGCCGAACCTCTAGTTTCAACAAGGTCACCTTCAGCCACTGCCACGCTAGAAGGAACATCTATCACTGTAGCTGTATTATAGGAGTCATCATCTTCCCATACCACACGCCCAAAAGTTTTTGACTTGGCATGTCGAATTGGGAGTACAAAATTGGCATTAATAATAGGTGTAACGGTCGAGAAGGAGCTGTTGCAAGCAACGGTAACCCCTATAATTCCTTTAGTCCCGATCACTCCCATGTTAGGTTTAACTTGTAAGTCATTCCCTACGTTGATAGTAATAAAATTATGTTTTGGTGCAGTAATACTACTATTAATCACTTTTGCATCCAACAACTCATACTGTTGCTGATAAACTTTCTCGTTTATAATCATAAAAGATTTGCCTACCTCTATTTGACTTCCTAGTAATTGTTTCTTTTGAATTAAATTCTCTTTTACAAGCTGTTTATTCTCCTCCTTTAAATTAAAATAGGAAGATACTGAGTGTGACATCTCATAAAAATTGCCCACTACGACATTAGAGGAACTTGCAATACTGGAACGATGATATGCATTATTTCCAGAAAATACTAAAACTAAACACAATGCTTGAAGAAGACAGAATAATAATACTACTTGAAACTTTTGTAAGAGCCGAATAATATTCTGCATAATAATCCTCTATTTCCTAAGTAATAACTTAAGCTTTAATTAAAAATTGGAATTTGTCAATATTTTTCAAAGCAATCCCTGTACCTCTTGCCACTGCTCTTAATGGATCTTCAGCAATATGAACTGGCAACTTTGTTTTTTGCGAAATTCTTATATCTAGTCCTCTCAACATAGAACCACCTCCAGCCATATATATACCTGTTTTGTATATATCGGCAGATAATTCAGGTGGCGTCATTTCCAAGGCGCTTAGAATAGCTTCCTCAATCTTAGCAATTGATTTGTCCAATGCATGCGCAATCTCTTGATAAGAAACATAAATTTCCTTTGGTATCCCTGTCATCAAATCTCTTCCTCTAACAGCGTAATCAGCGGGAGGATTATCCAATTCAGGTATAGCAGCTCCAACTTCAATTTTAATTTGCTCAGCTGTTCTTTCTCCAATTAAGATGTTGTGTTGCCTTCTCATGTAATCTTCAATATCTGCAGTAAAATCATCACCTGCAACTCTTATTGATTTATCACAAACTATCCCCCCTAGTGCAATAACTGCAATCTCTGAGGTACCTCCACCTATATCAATAATCATATTTCCCATTGGCTCTTCCACATCAACTCCTATTCCAATTGCTGCTGCCATCGGTTCGTGAATAAGATAGACTTCCTTTCCTCCTGCATGTTCTGCACTATCTTGAACTGCTCTTTTTTCCACTTCTGTAATCCCTGAAGGAATACATATTACCATTCTCAATGAAGGTGTAATTAATCTGTTTCCAGTCTTAATCATTTTAATCATCCCTCTTATCATGTGCTCAGCAGCTTGGAAATCCGCTATCACACCATCTTTTAAAGGTCTCACCGTCTTGATATTCTCGTGAACCTTCCCATGCATTTGTTGTGCTTTACGACCAATAGCAATAATCTTATTAGTTGTTCGGTCTATAGCAACAATAGAAGGTTCATCTACAACAACTTTATCGTTGTGTATAATTACAGTATTTGCCGTACCTAAATCTATTGCGATCTCTTGTGTAAAAACGTTAAATATCCCCATTTTTGGACTT
The DNA here is from genome assembly GCA_913064955.1 of uncultured Flavobacteriales bacterium. Taxonomy (GTDB): domain Bacteria; phylum Bacteroidota; class Bacteroidia; order Flavobacteriales_D; family Parvicellaceae; genus Parvicella. The sequence continues at coordinate 10,979 of CAJYBK010000035.1, read as the reverse complement.
TTATTTCAAATGTCAATTTATTTTTTCTAATTCCCTCAAGTTACTAATTAATTGCCAAGTTCTAATTATTAATTGCAATTAATGTTTAAAATGCCTCACCCCAGTCATCACCATCGACAATCCATGCTCATCACAGTAATCTATTGATAACTGATCCTTTATTGATCCTCCCGGTTGAACAACTGCTTTAATCCCTGCATTATCTGCTATCTCCACGCAATCTGGAAATGGGAAAAAGGCATCACTAGCCATTACCGCACCGTTCAAGTCAAATTTAAATGATTGCGCCTTGTGAATCGCTTGATTCAACGCATCCACTCTAGATGTTTGTCCGGTACCACTTGCTAACAATTGACCATTTTTCGCCAAAACTATAGTATTTGACTTAGTATGTTTCACAATTTTATTAGCAAATAAAAGATCGGCTATTTGACTTTCCGTAGGTTGCGCCTTTGTACATGGTTTTAAATCGGATTTCACCTCTGTCTTTGCATCTTTATCTTGCACTAAGTAGCCATTTAATGCTGTCCTAACCTGTCGTTTAGGCATTACAACTTCCTTCTGAGAAAGTATAATTCTATTCTTCTTAGATTTTAAAATCTCTAAAGCTTCAACTGAATAAGAAGGAGCTATTACAACTTCACAAAATAGTGGGTTAATTTCTTCAGCAGTTGCTTTGTCGATTTCCTTGTTAGCGATCAACACACCTCCAAATGCAGAAACAGGGTCTCCTGCCAATGCATCTTTGTAGGCTTCATGAATGGACGCTCTTGATGCGATTCCACAAGCATTATTATGTTTTAAAACAGCAAATGTTGGACTACCACCTTTAAACTCGTTAATTAAATTAACTGCCGCATCGACATCCAAAAGATTGTTATATGACAACTCCTTTCCGTGGTGTTTTTCAAACAACTCATCAAGTTTACCATAGAAATATCCTGACTGATGAGGATTCTCTCCATACCTTAATACATTACCTTCTGAAGAACTCACTTTTAGACTTCCTTCTCCTTCACTAAAATATTTATAGATTTCACTATCATAATGTGATGAAACGTCAAATGCTTTTTTGGCAAAGGATTTTCTATCTTCATCAGTGGTAAATCCATTTTTTTCATTCAACAACTCCAAGAATTTACCATACTCAGACATTGCCGGAATAATTACTACGTCCTTGTAATTTTTCGCAGCAGCTCTAATTAAAGAAATTCCACCAATATCAATTTTCTCTATAATGTCAGCGTGCACAGCACCGGAAGCAACAGTATCTTCAAAAGGGTATAAATCAACAATAACTAAATCTAATTCCGGAATATCATATTCTTCTAATTGAGCCACATCTCCTGCTAATTCTCTTCTACTCAAAATTCCCCCAAACACTTTAGGATGTAAAGTTTTTACTCTCCCTCCTAAAATGGAAGGATAACTTGTCAAATCCTCCACTGGAACAACAGACACTCCTAATTTCTCTATGAAAGACTGTGTACCGCCTGTAGAATAAATGGTCACGCCTAATTCGTTTAATTTTAAAACAATTTTATCTAATCCGGATTTGTCAAATACAGAGATTAATGCACTCTTAATTTTATTCACTTTGAAACTGATTTTTTATTAATAAATACCAAAGTGCAATTTTAAGAACAAAAAGCCAATCTATCGCCCCACTATAGACGCTTTGTTGATAACTGAAAATATTTGTTTATAACAAATCATTTATCAACAAAAAGCCTCATTTCGCAGAAGCAAAATGAGGCTCAAAAAAGTTGATTCAATTTATTTAACTTGAATCTTTTGAATTGACACGCCTTTATCTGAAATCACTTTAATCAAATATGAACCAGTAGATAAAAACTCCAAATTCAAAGTAGTATCGTTATCGAAACTTTTAATTAGTTTTCCTGCAACATCCAAAACTTGGATAGTTTGTATTTTTCCTTGCACGTCTTCAATGAATACAGTACCAGTTGTCGGATTTGGATAAACGGAGAATTGATTTTCATTCTCATCTACACTTAGTCCAACAGGCCCAAAATTCAACCTTATCATTGGTGTTCTAGGTTGATTAGCCCAAGCAGCACCATTACCATCATTTGAAATAGTTGCCCCTGAGAAAGAAGAATTAGTTCCATAACCAATATACAAAGCATCAGGACCCCCATAATGAATAACGCTAACCAAGTAATCACTTCCTGCAGTAACTGCAATCTCCCCACCTAAAGAAACGGTAACCCAATTCCCGACATCACCAGCATCTACAGTATATGTATCTGAGATCGATACCAAATCATAGGTTTCTGTTCCAGCATTATACTCATAGAATGCAACTTCATAAATCACACCTGCATCAGTATTGTCTCCAATAAAAACACTAGCTGTAGTTACATACTCATCTGCAACAATTTCATAAACTGCTCCAATCTCAAATGGTGCACTAGAACCTGGTGTATCTTCCAAATTCCACCACTGTCCACCGTAGTTTCCATTATCAATAGCGTAAACCGTATCCGTAACTTCAAGAGAAATTACATTAGAATTATTTGATAAAACATCATCCGTTTCAGTTTGTGCGACATTAAAAGCGACATCATAAGTTCCTATTGCAGCTGGACTAAAAGTAGTAGATACAGCTAACGAATCAGACGTCCCTACCGCTAACAACGCAGTAGCAGCAGATGCTCCAGTAAAAACAGAGCCGGTACCATCATTGACATCTACATCAAGCACAACATTTGTTTGATCATTGAATCCAATATTTTCTGCAAACGCATTAAAAAATAAAGGTTGCACTTGTGAAGATGGCACTTTATAATATGTCACATCTTCACTCAATGAAGTTTTCTTGATAATAATATCGTTAGGATCTATTTCTTTTACTGCAAAATCATCTATTTGCCAACCATAATCCCAAGCACCTTGCCATCTAAATTGCACTTGCACATTTGTTGGATCTCCTACTATCGCAGAAGTTATATCAATATTCACAAAATCAGGATTATCAGTACCTGCCTGCGTAATCGTTTGATTGATTTGATAATCTGTAAAAGTTGTACCACCATCTGTTGTAATTCTTATAGTAGTTGTGTCCTGTTGCCATCTTCTAAACATTTGCTGAAATTCTACTTTCACATTTGCAAATCCTGAACAATCGATGATTGGTGTGGTAAGTTGAGCATCTTCTACTCCTCCTCCAGAGAAGTTATCTGCATCCGAATCTACTAAAATCCATCCATTACTTGAAGTAGTAGATTGAAGTGAAGCAGTTGGATAATCTCCTGTATGACCAACAGTTGTAGCTTTCCAATCCACAGGACCACTTACTGTTGTATTATCCCAAGTTGCAGGAATTCCAGAAGCAAAATCTTCTGAAAAAATTACAGCGCCCTTGGTTTGGTTTTGATTATGCCATACTGCTGGCAAACTTTCACCATGTCTTTGAACTGTCTTTGTGTTTTGAGCGAAACCACTGCCTATGGCTGCTAACATCAATAAAGAGGTAAATTTAAAATTCATATTAAATAGATTTAAGTTGCACAAATTTATCATATTAAATTTAAAGTGAAAACATTGCAATCTCTTCATTAAAAAAAAAGTTTAAAAAATGATTTAATACAAAATTAAATTAGTGTTTTCAAATATCAAATTGTAGTTGTATATTCGCAGCCTTAAATTTAAAAATCAAAGATGGCAGTAATAGGTAAAATTAGAGAGAAATCAGGATTGCTTGTATTCATTGTGGGGCTGGGCTTGTTGTTATTCATTATACCATTTAATGAGATTATCCAAAAATTTCAAGGTACAGGTGAACAACCTATAGGAGAAATGAACGGAGAAGAAATAATGGACTCTGAATGGAAGTACAATGCAAGAGTGCAAAATATGTTTGCTGGTTACGGTGCGATTCCAGAAGATTATAAAATTCAGCAGGAAACACAAATGTGGAATCAAATGCTGATTGACACATTGTTGAAACAAGAAGTTGCCAAGTTAGGGCTTCAAGTAGGTCAGCAGGAATTAACAGACTACTTAATCTTAGGTGATTATCCAGACGATCAATTAAAAGAACAATTTTCTTTTGAATTGACTCCTGGAGGAGAGAAGGTATTCCGTAAAGATTCTGTTAAGACATGGTACAATAGACTTAATACTCAAATTGCAGCATTATCAGGAGATCAAGCTGCACAACAAAAAAGTCAAATTTATCAAAACATTGACTTGCCATTTAAAATCAATAGACTTAAGAAAAAGTATAATGCAATGGCGAAATTCGCTGTAATTGCAACTAATAGTGAGACCACTAAAAGTTTACTTGAGAAAAACGCTCAATTAGAAGTTAGTTATGTTGCTAAAGAAGTAAACACTGTTCCAGATGATTCCGTTACGGTAACTGACGCTGACATCAAGAAATACTTTGAAAAACACAAAGGTGATGCAAAATGGAAGATCACTGATGACTTTAGATCTTTTGATTATGTTTTGATTGACATCAATCCAACTGATAAAGACCAAGAGAAAATTATTCAAAACTTAGAAAAGGTAAAAGTAGCTTTCGCAAAAGCTTCAAATGATTCTAGTTTTGTAAATACCAATGCGGATACAAAAATTGGTATGTCTAATCAAAATCCAGATGTACTTAATGTTTTTCCTGCAGGAGAATTTGACCCAAGTCAATATACTTTTGGAGCAGAAGTAAATAATCAAATTACTGCTGCCGCAAAAGGAGAAGTGGTTGGACCATTTGCCTTTAAAGACAAGCAAGGTATAGATAGAGTAATCTGAGTTAAGGTAAGAGATGCGTACACAAGAAACGAAACTGAAGTTAGACATATATTAATTGGAACTCAAACTAATGGTTTAGTTGAAGGGGTTAATGACAAAGAAATAGCTGCAAAAGCAAAATTAGCAGACAGTATCGCTAATGTATTAAGAGCGGACAATTCTAAATTTGCATTATTAGCAACTCAGTTTACTGATGACAAACAAGGATTTGCTCAAAATCAAGGTTACTACAATGTTTATCCTGAAGCAGGTTTAGTGCCTGAGTTTAAAAACTTTGCTCTAGAAGGTAATGTAGGTGACATCAAAAGCGTGAAGACTGATTATGGTTATCATGTTATGGAAATTACTAAAAGAGGTGACTTTGCGCACAACTACATTGCAATGATTGACAAAGTAGTTGAACCAAGTAAAGAGACAAAAATGCAAGTTTTCGAAATGCAAGGTCTAGCATTTATGGAATCCGCTAAAAAAGGATTTGAAAAAGCTGCTACTGAATTCAACCTAGTTTCTAAAGAAGATAACCTAGTACTTTCTAGCCCTTTATCAAGAGATTTAGGATATTTAAAACAATTAGTAGAGTGGTCTTTTGCAGAAGGAAGAAAGAAAGGAGATGTTTCTACTCCATTTGAAACTAAAGACGGTAAATATCTGGTTGCAAAATTGAAAGCAGTTGCTGACTATGGTGCACCTACGTTTGATGCAGTCAAAGATGTGATGAAAGATGAAGTTTTAAAAACTAAAAAATTAGCTTACTTAAAGAACTTAGTAAAAGATGCTAAAACTTTAGAAGAAGCTTCTCAACTGCTAACAGGAAGTACTTTAAGTGTTACTGACAACTCAATCACCTTAGACATGGATGGATATCCTGGAAACGGTGCTGATGTTAAAGCTATAGCATCTACTTTCCTTGTTAAAAATACGAATGAAGTAAAAGTGATTGAAGGAAATCACGGTGTATACGTTGTGGTTGTGAAAAACAAAAACTTTACTCCTGCCCCTACTGAAATTGCAAATGAAAAATCGCTATTGACAACAGAAAGACAAAACTACGTTCAAAGCAACTTGGTTAATTCTCTATTTAAAATGGCGGATGTAAAAGATTGGAGAATGAAAAGTCAAATTGCTTACTCTAACCAGAACAGATAATTACAATTTTAATTATAAAAAAAAAGGCGAATATGATATCATATTCGCCTTTTTTAATTTTAAGAATGTTTTTTACAGGAGTTCGCTTAACTCTAGACCAGCCATAATTATAATGAGAAGCAAAGCTAATGATGAAGTAACTACTGAGGCTAGGTATTGTTTACCAATTAACAACCCCAATGAAACCATACCTATTAACACTCCTGCACTAAAAAGATAAACATTAGAATTAGGTAGAAATATATAAATAGAAAAAGAAATCATTACTGCACTAATACTCATTATTTGAGAAATTAACTTTACACCACTTACTGCTGTTTCTTTCTGTTCATATTTCGCAATTATTGACATATCTTTTTCAAATTCGGAAACAGGGTTATGCAAGTCTAATGATTCCATTTCTTCACCATTCCATGGTTCAGGTTCTTCAAAAACTTCAAGACCTCGTTTTTCAATTTCCATTTTTATCAATGAAAGCTGCTCTTCGTTCCACAAACTTTTATTCTGCTGCATGTTAATCAATTGTTCTGCAGTTTTCATTCTAAGTGATATTTCAAATTTATTTGACATAAATTAAAAGAATTGGTTATTGAACTAAAAAAAATTAGCTTTGTGAATATAGATAATTTTAATCTAAAAATAAGAGACACAATGAAATTCGGAACTAAAGCAATTCATGGCGGTCTTCATCCAGACACTGCTACAGGTGCGATAATGACACCTATCTATCAAACATCTACTTATGTTCAAGAAGAGGTTGGCATTAATAAAGGCTATGCTTATTCAAGATCAGCTAATCCAACACGGTCTGCATTGGAAGCAAACGTTGCTACGCTAGAAAACGGAAAATTTGGAGCGGCATTTGGCTCTGGACTTGCGGCAATAGATTGTGTGTTAAAAATGTTAAATCCTGGTGATGAAGTTATTACAACAAATGATCTTTACGGAGGAACTTATAGACTATTCAAAACAATATTTGAAAAGTATGGAATAAAATTTCACTTTGTTGATATGGGCGGATTAACTGAAGTGAAATCTCAAATCAACTCCAAAACAAAACTAATTTGGGTAGAAACGCCTACCAACCCTACAATGAAAATCATTGACATTATTGGTATCTCAAAAATATCCAAAGCACATAATTTAACATTAGCGGTTGATAACACATTTGCAACGCCCTATCTTCAATTGCCATTGGATTTAGGAGCCGATATTGTCATGCACTCTGCTACAAAGTATTTAGGAGGGCATTCTGATGTAGTTATGGGCATATTAGTCTGTAAAGATGAAAAAATTGCCAAAGAGATATATCGGATTCAAAATAGTAGCGGAGCAATATGCGGCCCAATGGATTCATTTTTAGTTTTGAGAGGTATAAAAACGCTTCATTTAAGAATGAAACAACACTGCGAAAACGGGAGAATTATCGCCCATTTTTTAGTTAACCATCCTAAAGTAGACAAAGTGTACTGGCCAGGTTTGGCTACTCATCCTAATCATGAAATTGCTAAATCTCAAATGAAAGATTTTGGGGGAATGATTTCCTTCTCCCTTAAAGGAGACAATTTGAAAGACGCTCATAAATTAATGAAAAAGTGTAAAATTTTCGCCCTTGCAGAATCTTTAGGAGGGGTTGAATCTTTGCTTGGTCACCCGGCAACTATGACACACGCAGCAATTCCGAAAGAAGAAAGAATAAAAACTGGAATATCTGATTCTCTAATAAGACTTAGTGTAGGCATAGAAGATAGCGATGATTTAGTTAACGATTTAAAATCCGCACTTGCTTAAGCAACCTTTAGTTTTTTAGAGAGTTCTTAATACAATAGACATAAAAAATGCTCCTACCGTTCATCACTTTAGGTTTGCGTTTTTTAGTTTTTTTAGCTTATTTTAAGACTTATTCACTTAAACCAATTTGAAACCGAGATATGAAACGACTCAACAAAACCATTCTTAGCCTTTTATTTTTAGGCTTTTCTGCATCGTTTACTGCACAACAAACCGAACTTGACCACTCTAACATGAGAGAAGGAGAGGATGTTGAGTATTGTGTAACACACAAGAAAATGATGGAAATGCTTAAAGACCCTGTTAAAATGAAAATTTGGCAAGCGGAACAAGCTGCAATGGAAAAATCAAAAGAAGATGGAACACTAACAGTTGCTCCTAGAGGAGTTGTTTATAAAATTCCAATTGTATTTCACGTTTTACATAACGGAGGTAACGAGAATCTTTCTACTGCGCAAATTATGGACGCATTGGATATCTTAAATAGAGATTTCCGTCTTCAAAATACAGATGCCAACAATGTTGTAAGTGCATTCCAAGGGATGCCAGCAGATTCGGAAATCGAGTTTGTTTTAGCAACTAAAGCTCCAGATGGAACTTGTTTTAGTGGTATTACAAGAACCCAAAGTCCTTTAACTGTAGAAGGTACTAGTGGAGGTTCAGGACAAGTTAATGCAATTGCAAATGGTAACGATGTATACAATGGTACCTGGAGAGAACGTGACTACTTAAATATCTTTATCTGTAAAGAAATTGGTGGAGCTGCTGGATACACCTACAATCCATTTGGTGGTGGTACAGGAATGAGTGGAATTTGGGTTTTATCAAATTATGTTGGTTCAATTGGTACATCTTCTGTTGGAACTAGTAGAACTCTTACTCACGAAGTTGGACACTGGCTGAACCTATCTCATACTTGGGGTGGCAATAACAATCCAGGAAATGCTTCAAGTTGTAGTACTGATGACGGTGTTTCTGACACCCCTAATACAATTGGAGTAACAGCATGTATACTAGGAGAGAACTCTTGCGGGCCTTTGGCTAACGTTGAAAACTACATGGATTATTCGTATTGCTCGAAAATGTATACTCAAGGTCAAGTAGATAGAATGAGAAACGCATTAAATAGTAGTTCAGGTGGAAGAAATAACCTTTGGACAACGGCAAACTTAACTGCACGTGGTGCAACTGGAAACCCTGATCTTTGCGCAGCAGAGTTTCAAGCAGATCAACAAGTGATTTGTACTGGAGACCTGATTGAATTTACAGATGAATCTTTTCATGGAGTTACAGGATGGGATTGGACATTTACTGGAGGTACTCCAAGTACTTCAACTTCTCAAAGTCCACAAGTAACCTATACAAGTTTGGGTTCTTTTGATGTGAAATTGGTGGTGTCAGATGGTGTAAACAGTGATACTATTACGAAAACGAATTTTGTAACGGTTACAATCCCAGGGATAGGGCAGGCCTTGCCTTTTCAAGAGCATTTTGAATCTGGTATTTTTCCTCCAAATGGAATTACAATAAACAATCCTGACGGAGGAATTGCTTGGGAATTAGATTCAAACGCTTCCGTGAGTCCAAGTCATTCTATAAGTTTAGATAATTTAAATAGCACTAACTATGGAACAATCGATGAAGTTATTTTGCCATTTTTGGATTTATCCTCTAATACTTCGTCTCCATTTATGAAATTTAAATGGGCTTATGCTAAGTCTGTCTCAATTTACACTGATGAAATGATCGTACAATTATCAACAGACTGTGGCACAACTTGGTCTCAAATTTTTTATAAAAATCATGCTAATTTGGTTACCGGTCCTACTCAGACCACACCTTTCATACCGGATTCTTCTCAATGGAGAGATGCTTTAATAAATTTATCAGCTTATGCCGCAGAATCCTATGTGCTTATCAAAATTATGAATGTAACTGATGGTGGAAATTTTCTATATATTGATGATATTGCAATTGGAGATGTAGACTTATCTGCTGAGGAAATTATTAACGAAAACAATTTTTCTATTTATCCGAATCCAAGCAATGGTATTTTTGCTGTTTCTTTTGAGACGTTAACGGCTAGGAATATAACTTTGTTAGTTGCAGATGGTCAGATTATTCGTAAAATTACTACATCATCACAAAAGATTGAATTTAACCAATTAGCTGCAGGCATTTACTTTGTTAATGTTGAAGAGAATGGAGTTTCACTGATTAAAAAGGTAATTATTCAGTAAAATGATGATGGTTTTGGGCACACTATAATAATTTTTAAAATGCTCACATTCTTTTTCTAGGTTTTGCCATGACTAGTTAAACTAAACATTAGCATCAATGTATTTTGCTACTAAAGTTTCTTTAAGCAGAAAGTAGAGAAAATAAAAAAATATATGGTTAAACTTCATCATAATCATCAATATTATCCCAAATCTGATCCTTTGAGGAGTTCCATTGCTTTGTTAATAATTTTTGTCCTGAATAGTCTTCGTTCAGCATTTCTGTAATAGGCGGCTCAGCCCTTTCAGAATTAGTTTTTCTCCATAATGAAAAATATCTCATTACAGATTTCTTTATTTTGTTTTCCTTTATGCTCCATACTGTTTATTTCTTAAATGTATCATCTAAAAGATCCTTTGGAACTAAATTTTCAATCGTATAAACAGACCTGGTAGTTTCATGACGATGAATTTTTATAAGATTCATTGATTCTAGGAGGTTGATTGTATTCCAGGAATCTATATCGTATGGGTCGGAGTTTTTAAAACCTTTACGATACAATTCGCTCTTTGTATTACTTTTAGCAACACATAAAAGTAATTCAAGTTCATCATTATCTAATACTTTGAGTGCTTTGGAAAAGCTAATGATTGTAAGCCTTCTGTTCAAAACTAGATCTATTGCTTCAATCTCTTCTCTAAACTCACCTAAGTGGGAAGTAAGCATTCTTTTTTTTTCTAAAAGTTCAGCATTTTCCAATTGAAATACTTCATCAATGGATTCCTTTATTTTGGATAGTTCTTTAGATTCAGCCATTATACAGTTAAAGTGTCCACAAATATAAAACAATATAACGATATATCGTTACTGCTTACGCCTTGGATTTTTTCAAATTGCGTCATATGCAAAAATCAGAATTCAACTCACTTTTAGGAAATTATATACGTAAACTTAGACAAGATAAAAAGTTGACTCAACTGGATTTAGCGTCCATGATGGATATTAACCCACAAAACATTTCTGCAATAGAAAGGGGAGAGGTA
>CAJYBK010000034.1 GCA_913064955.1 uncultured Flavobacteriales bacterium | reverse complement strand
ATCTTTTTGGGATTTAGACAATCCCAATGCTTCTTTTGATCCAATTTCTATTGGATACTCTCCAATACCCATGCTACTTCCTCTAAAAAGATAAATGAATCTTTCTGTTTGATTTTTTTCGGTAAGTTTAATCCAATAAGGAAAGAAATTATTATAACTTTTATCACGCCCTAATGCGGCTCCCATAAGGCTAGATTGGATAATTTCACCGTTGGTGTTAAGTTTGTAGTAGTATAAACTGTCAATGTTGCAGTTGTTTAAACTCATCCATAATTCATCATTTATTTCAGAGGATAGTGAAAAACTAAACCATGCGTATCCAGTTACGTCCTTAGAAGTGAAAACAGAGGTGTTGTTTTGAATAAACTCATCATTGAACAATTTTTGAATAGCATCGTTTACCGAAAGTTCCCTGTTTTCATCAGTTAAAAAAGAAATGTGATTTCCAATTACATCAATTTCACCATTCTTAACTGTCAATTCCTCGGCAAATCCGTGATGAATAAAACTAAAAATTAGAAAAACAAGGCATTGTATTTTATGCATCTTAAGTATTTGAAGGTGCAAAACTATTTATATCTCCTTAATACGAGTGCTATTTTAGGGTAAAAGGCGATTTATATCGATAAATGAAAAAGTTGGACTAATTAAGCTCTGGCAAACCCATTAGGTATGTTCCAGACTTTTTACCATCTTTATCATAAGCGTAACCTTTGCTCCAAGTATAACCTGGGTCATCTAATCCCTTAAGTAATTCATCCAAATCGTCAAAAGAGTACAGTCTAGGCATTGAAGCTTGTCCATCCCATGCGTAAAATATCGGGATAATTGGAATGAAATAGGTGAAAACAATTTGCTTCCAAGTCAAAGGCTTTACAAAGGGAGTCATAAACAGTGACATGATTATTAGAATAGTAAGCGAAAGAGGTAGAAGTAACCACCATAGTAACAATGGCATTTTGTTTTCTGTTAATTCATAGATGAGAATAGGTTCTTTACTTTCTTTTGCTGATGTCAATATTGCTTTCGCTTGTTCCGGTCTCATGTGATGAAAACAGTTAATCATTGTTTTCAGACCTTTAGGAGTTTGATCTAATTTTGTAGCGTCAACAGATGATGTGTTATATGTTAAGTTAGTATTGCCTTCGTGATTAAATTTTTTGAGAGCATCAGCATTAGGGTATAAATCGGTCAACGTTAAATGTGTATTGACTTGATAATCTATTGCCAATTTTTGCTGTACTTCTGGCATAGCACCTCCTGCTCCAGAACCTAAGTCTACAATATGAGTTACAGGATGGTCTTTGGAAATGTCCGAAATGAATTTAGCTAACACGTCACTAACACCCATCATTTTATTAATAACAACTATTAGGTTAGTCATGCTTGTTCTTAGAAAGCTTGGAAACCATTGAAAATCTTCAAATTCAAATAATTGTACTCTTTTCATTGTGAGTGATTTTTTTAATGTACTTTCAAAGGTACAAAAACAACCTTTCTAAAATATTTAAGTCTTTAATTAAATAGAAGAACCTATGTTAAGATTTTATCTAGCCATTTTAGTTTTTTTCAATTTTAATACTGCTCGTGCTCAAGGAGTATTATTTGAAAAGTCCTTTAATTATAACTATACTCAAAAAGCTGACGGTATAGAGCTAATTTCAAACTCATTGATCATTCCAGCTACAATTAATCAAGCCAATTCTTTTAATTCAACTGGACTATTAAATAGTATGGATAAAAATGGAAATATTAACTGGACAAAAGGTATCGCCACCTTAGGAATGGAAACTATAGCTTATTCTAAAGTGATTGAGACAAGTGATTCAAATATTTTACTTATGACATCAGGAGAGGCTTGCTGTGATTGCGGAGGAGGTTATAGAGAGTTAACTAAGATTGATTTAAATGGCAATACAATTTGGAGTAAACTGTTTAATTCTTTTTCATTTTCCTCTTATACTACACATATCAATTTGGCAGAGTTTCCAAGTGGTAACATTTTATTCAATAATCAAACGGATTACCCTTTTCCAATTGACTATTTCTATATTGCGGATGAATTTGGTAATGTTGAAGATTCCATCGTTTATACTCATAACCAACCTATAAAAACGGAAATATTGGATTCAAATAATTTCGTGTCTGCCACAATAGATAAGGTATATAAATACAACACTTCTACAGGACTAATAGATTCTTTGAATGTAGGATTTCCGATTATGGATATGGCTGTTTGGAACGATACTTTGGTCATTTCTACAGCTAATGTTATTAAATTGTATGACTTCTATTTTCAGTTGATAAACTCAAATAGCTTAACCAATGTAATTTGGAAGGGAGGTTTAAATATGGATAGCAGCAAAATAAAATCGTTTGCTTATTTAAATCAAGACCTAGCAATAATAAGTTTAGGACATGATTTGACACCAATGGATACAACCATATATGCAGACACTTTGATCAATCATTTATATGGTTGTTACGATGATACTTCAATGTTTACATTAAGCAATCTGAATTTAAATAGTAACAATCATCAAGCGGTTAAATTAATAGGATATGATAATAATCTTTCTGACAACTCTGTATTATACGATATTTCCTTGTCAACTATAAGTATAACTGATTTTTCTGTTGATTATTTGCAAAGCATGACTTATAACCTTTACAGTTTAAATCCAGAAATAGCAATAACTGTTGTAAATAACACGTCAGAAATTCTAAACTCACTTAAAATTTCATGTAGAAGAGGTAGCGGAATTTGTAACGACTTATTCTATGATGCGGTCAAGGGTAATTTAAATATTGCGCCTGGTGATTCTTCTACTATTTCTGTTGGTTTTGTTGGTTTTGGGGAAAGAATCAATGTTGATGACGGCAGCTTAGTTGCAGAAAACTTATGTGTGACTATATCTACGCCCAATGGCCATTTTGACAATAAAATAGATGATAATTCACTTTGCGAATATTATTCTGTTGGTTATGGTGAGGTAGAAGAAGTAAATAATTTGAATCTGAAGTTGTTTCCAAATCCGTCAATGGGTGAGTCACGATTACAATTTGATGAAGAATTCACAGGAGAGGTATTAATTTATAATGTATTAGGAGAACTTGTGAAAAGTTTTGAGATTTTCAATGCAATCACTTATGATATTAATTTTCAAGAATTCGCAAAAGGAATGTACATGCTGAAAATAGTTAATGAATATGGTGGTGCTTCAATCATTAATTTGATGGTGGAGTAGTGTTCCTTAGTTCCTGAACAGTGCCAGCGTTTAGTTGAAAGTCTAAGTCACTAATTTGGCTGTCTATTTTACCAAGTTTACTTTCTACTTCGTTATAAATACCTGCTAATTCTTGATAGTATGTTCTCAATTCATTCGAATCTGGGTTTACATCTTGTGTTTTGCACCAGTCTAGAAAATCGGTTGATTCTTTATAAATTTCCAATTCTCTTAAAACCAAACAAATATTAAGTAGGGGATTGTTGAGTGTTAAGTCGTTGTATTCGTCTTGGATGTAGATAGTGAAACTTTCTTCTGCTATTTTTTATTTCCACCAATGCTAAATCATTCAAAGAACCATTACAATTTATCGTTATCTTAAACTTAGATATAAACGCATTTAGGGATTCTATTTCTGTCCGATTGTTCAGTTTAATCAGTCTTTTGTTATGAGAAATGCTCCTGGAACTTGCTCTTTTTCTTTCCAAAATTGTACATATTTCTTAATTTCTTCAAAATTTTCATATCCGAAATCCTCATAATGTATTAATGCCGTTTCACTGGTTTTTAATCGATACAACAACAGTTCGTATTCCAAGTCGTTTTTCAAAATATAATAAAACCAATGACCAAATGAATTTCTTTCAATAATCTCATATTCAATATTTACAATGTATTCATCACCAGTCAAATCATCTATTCGATTAAGTGTTGCTTTAAAGTTGGATTCCGTAAACTGAAATTTATTACCCAAAAGGTCAGTGTAATTCCCAATTATATACTGGTCAATTACATCTCTATTTATTTTCTCATTTGTGAAATAACTATAATCGAAGGTGTTTATATTTACATTTGGACGGCTTTCTATTGCTTCAATTAACTCGGATTTAGATAAGTAAACATTAGAGTTGTGTACCAGGAAAATGTCTGGTTGTACTGAAACAATTCTTAACAATGACCAAAGACTATCTTTCGTAGACTGCAAGTAATAAGTAATTGTATCCTGCTTTTCTGCTATCTGATTGATGCTAAATTCTATTTGGTTAATCACTTGGAAAGAGTTCTTTTCACAAACTTCATAAGTTAATTGATTCCCTTCAATAATAATGTTCTCTGACCGAAATAAACAGTAGTATTCATTAGGAAATCTTTTTTCAATTCTTTCTTGACAGGAAAGTAACAGGAGAGCAAATGATGTTACAATCAATAGTTTGACTTTCATAACATCTAAGATAGTATTATAAATAGAAACGAAAGTTCGCTTGTTATGGCCTTAAGTCTAATATACCTCTTTTAAGGTATTGCTACTTAGAATCATTCTACATAAGTTTGCATTGTGAATTCAAATAAAGCATATAACCCAATAGACAAATTCAAACCTGCTTTCTCATGCAGTGCTTGCGTTTGTGATGGCAAGAAGAAAAAATGCTGTAAAAAGTATAAGAAGCATGGTAAACACTGTGGTTCTTGTCCTAAGAAATGATAACATTTCTGCCTTGAGGAG
Organism: uncultured Flavobacteriales bacterium; assembly: GCA_913064955.1. Lineage (GTDB taxonomy): Bacteria > Bacteroidota > Bacteroidia > Flavobacteriales_D > Parvicellaceae > Parvicella. The sequence continues at coordinate 15,738 of CAJYBK010000034.1, read as the reverse complement.
AAATCATTAGATTAATGACAAAGATTTCTCAGTTCCGCTTCGCTACACTCGAAATTTCAAATATTCGCTAATTTCCTAATGTCTTTTACCTCTATCTGCGGACGGTGGTAACCTTTTTCAGTTACGTTAATCATGGCTTTGCCAATTTCTGCTAAGGAACACATGTATTTAGGCATGGCCCAATTCAAGAAAGAAACTAAAGGGGCTAAAACCTTGTAACTAGTATAGGTGTTTTTTAATCCTTTGGTTGGTTTAATGCCTCCTGGTCTAAAAGCAAAAACCGCTTTGAAAGGTAAAGCAATCAAATCGTTTTCTGTCTTTCCTTTAACCCGCGCCCACATAGATTTCCCCTTTTCAGTACTATCTGTGCCTACCCCTGAAACGTAGGTAAATGTCATCTCCTTATTGACTGTCACTATAGTCTTAGCAAAGTTTAAAGTTAAATCGTACGTCAGTTTGGTGTACTTTTCTTCTTTCATACCAACGGATGAAACCCCCATGCAAAAGTAACAAGCGTCATAGCCAGCTAACTCAGTAAGGTGGTTTTTTACATCTGTTAGTTCTTTTACAATTAATTGCTTGACTTTGGTGTTGGTGGTTTTGTATTTTTTTCTACTTATTAATAAGATGTCAGTGACGCGAGAATCTAAGATACACTCATGCAATACACCTTCACCGACCATTCCTGTTGCGCCTGTTATAATTACTTTCATTTCTTTAGCGTATTATGTAACACGTAATAGGTATTACGTATTGATTTTCTTTGGTTTTCAATTATTCACCTTTTTCACAGTATCCAACGTTTTACTTAATACGTAATACGTTGTACCTGCATCAAACTACCTCTTAGTTTGTTGCATAGATTTCACTTGTTTTAAAATCACCTTAATTGGGGTTAAAGGTACAAATGCCATCATCATTTTTTGACCAAAACTTAAACCTGCTTTTGTTTCTAGTTTTCCTTTCATCATAGCGTCATATCCTGTTTGAGCGACTTCCATAGAACTAAAAGGCTTATTAAATAAATTTGTCTTATCCATTCCTGAGTTAGATCCAAATTCCGTTGCAGTGGCTCCAGGAAGTAGCGCTGTTACTGTGATGTTCGTGTCAGATAATTCAGAAGCAATAGCTAAACTAAATGATCTCACATATGCTTTACTGGCATAATACACAGCTTGCAAAGGTCCTGGTACAAGCGCAGCTGTGGATGAAACGTTAAGTATTCTTCCTTTCTTCCTAGCAACAAAATCTGGTAAAAACCTACGGCAAAGTTCTGTTAAGGCACGCACATTCAAATCAATCATTTGAGCATCGGTTTCCCAATTTCGTTCATGGAAATTTCCTAACCCTCCAAAACCAGCATTATTTACTAAATAGTCAATCTCAATATTCTTTGCTATTAACTCATCATAAATTTCTTTTGGAGCAGTTGGTAGGCTTAAGTCTTTTACTATTATTAACACAGTTACACCGTATTCACTTTCTAGTTTTGTCTTTAACTCACTTAATTTATCCTCTCTTCTTGCCACAATGACGAGGTCGCACGCTTTGCTTGCATGTATAGTGGCTATGTCTTTGCCAATTCCACTGGATGCTCCGGTTATTAATGCTACGTTTTTCATTCTATTTTTTTAAGTTTTTATTCCGTTCCAAAACATGTCAAATGCATGGTCTATTATTTCGTTTTTATTGTTAAAATCTTCCATTTCCAGTAAGAAGTTGATTACACCATACATTTGCTGTGTCGCCTGCACATAGATCAAATCAAAAGGTATTTTCTTTATTTTATTCTCTTTTAGAGCACGCTCCATCATCTGATAGTAGGTCATCGCTAAAGTATCTACTTCTTTTTTTGTGTCTTCTGTAAGGTATGGTGAGTTCAGAAATTGTTGAAGAAAAATCACTTTAGCTTTATTCTCTAAAGCCCAATTGATATTCGACAGCCATATCTGTTTCAAATTGACCTCTAAATTATTTTTATCATTTAAATCCAAAAATGAGACTTCTACCAATTCTTTTTTTAGTTCGAGATACAAATCATTTATCAATTGCTCTTTACTTGTGAAATGATGAAACAAAGTGCCATTGGCTACTCCGGCTAACTTAGCAATCTTACTTGTAGGCGTTCCATGAAAACCATTTTCGGAAAAAAGACTTAGGGCAGCCTTAAATATTTGTTCTTTTTTATTCATAGATTGACTAATCAGTCGGTAAATGTAATGAGAATAAATTTATCACCCTTTACGAAGTTTGGATATGTTATTAACAGCTGCTTTATAGCATACATAAAGTTTCTAACTTTACACTCCTAAGAAATTGAAACTATGAAAAAATTACTAATCTTACTTTCAGCCGTTGCTGTAATATCATGTGGTACGGAAGAATCATCTGTTGATAATGCCAAAAACGAAAATTTAAAAGCAAATCAGTCCTTAATTACTGAATTAACAGATGAGGAATACCCTGATAACAATGATATAGAAAGTAGGTCTCCGGCATGGAATAAATATTCCCATGATAAGGTTGAAGTAATTAGAAATAGCGAAAAGGATTTTACTTTAATTTTTTATCCAAACAATGAATTGAGTGATACGCTTTTTATTGAGCACGTAAATCTGTTGGCTTGGATGCCTACTATTCCTGATTATATTACCGATGATTACCTAAAACATATTGGAATAATCAATGCAGAATGGAATAGAAATCAGGTGAAACTGGTGGAAGGAGAATTTAGGATGTCTACCACTAATGAGGAGCATGCAAAAACTGTAAGAGTTGATTTAGCCAGAAATTGTTTGAACGCCTATGCTTGGGAAGTAATTACTTATGCTGAAGAAGGGTCTATGTATCATGGGTGGTTTGACTTTCCTAAAGCGATGTATAGGGAGTTGTTTGATGAAGTAAACAAAGGTAAAGTTACTTTTGCAGCCTATAAAGATCATTTGGAAATTTATACCCATCCCAGAAAAGAGAAGGTAGATTTGGAAATGTTCAGAACTGTGAAAGCAAGTTTTGAGGTTCCCTTTACTAATCTTAATGATCAAGGTTATCCAATGACTGGTGCTAGAAAATCTAAATACAAGAATATTGTTTCTCCACAAAAACCAGTTGTGATTAATGATTTCCTAAATGATGATACCAAGTTTTCCACTTTTCAATGGCCAGGTTGGTATGATACCAAAGATCCAAGAAGTTCTACTTTAAGTATGCTGGCACATCCTCAAAAAGTGCTTTTAAATGGGACTATTTCAAATAATAAATCTAAGGATGAAACGATAGAATTTGACATCTCTTTTGGAAGAGCAGGCGATACTTCATATGTTTCTAGAGTGGTGATTGGTGGAGTTAAATTGTCCGAGTTAAAACAAATGCCCATCGAAGATTATAATGGTGCTTTTAAGTATCCGATGGGTATTGGGAATCATCCTTTTTATGAAGGGTTAGAAAGTGTACAGTCTAATTTAACTCAAAATAGTCCATACTATGCTTTAATACTTGATCCAGAAGGTAAATGGGTAGATTCTCATTTCTTTGGTGTGGATGGACCTATTCTGCATTTAGATGAGAATGATCCAAACATTATTCACTTTTGGTTGTTGTCATTTGAAAGACACGCTATGGTAACTCATTTAACAATTGAATTGCCAAAACTTAAACTAGCAGAAGAAATTCAGCCTTAATGACTAAAGAAACAAATGATAAAACCAATCTTCAATTAGCCTGGTTTTTATTGATTTTACTTTCCATAGTTTGGGGAGCATCTTATGTTTTGATTAAAATGGCGCTTCACGATAATTCTGGAAGTGTGAGGCTCAAGCCCGATGAATTGGGTGCAGCAAGAATGTTTATTGCTTCCTTGGTTTTATTACCCTTCTTTTTTAAGTTTGTTAAAACAATCAAAAGAAAGCACGTACTCTTCTTAATCATTGCTGGAGTATGTGGTAACGGATTGCCGGCTTTTCTATTTGCTTATGCTCAGATGAATTTAGACAGTGCCATCACTGGAATGTTGAATTCTGTAGTACCCATTTTTGCTATTACTATCTCAGCCTTGATATTTTCTTTTAGGATTAAATGGAATCACCTAGTTGGAATTGCAATAGGGATATTAGGCGCTTTTCTAATCGTTTTTAGTAAGCTTCAAAATGTTACGCTTACACAGGATGAAGTATTGCCCTTTGTTTTAGTGCTTTTGGCAACATTATGTTATGCTATTAGTTTAAATGTGATTAAGTATAAATTGCCTGATCTAAAACCTATGACAATTACCAGTACTTCGTTCTTGTTTGCCGGTTTTCCTAGTTTGATATATTTAATAATCATTGGTTTCCCTAAGCATGTTGTTTCTAATCAAGGAGCACTTGAAGGTGTAGGCTATGTTGCAATTCTTGCGGTAGTTGGGACAGCAGTTGCAGTATATCTGTTTAATCACTTGATTCAAATTAGTTCACCGGTGTTTGCCTCATCTGTGACTTATTTTATTCCGGCAGTTGCTACTTTACTTGGTTTTTTAATAGGGGAAGAGTTGTCCTATTTCCAGTTGGCAGGAATGATTGTTTTAATAGGTGGTGTATTGCTGATTAATAGAAAGGCAAGAGTGAAGCCCGTTGCTTAAAGCTTGTAAATTGGGTGAATTCTTAATAACTATTATTTCAAAATCTTTCATTATTGAGACCTAAGAATTACCTTTGAAAGTATAATAATAGATACTTTTTAATGAAAATACTTTCCAAATCTTTATTGGCATTTGCAGTAGGTGCTGTTTTTTTAGTGTCGTGCGAAGACGAGCCAGCTAATCCATTACCGGAAGAAACTAAGGATACTGTAGTGGTAGACACCGCTCCAAAGGTTCCAACACCAGATTTCAATGCTGATAGTGCTTATCAATACGTATATGATCAAGTGGCATTTGGTCCTAGGGTTCCAAATACACCAAGTCATAAAGCATGTGGGTTATGGTTGGAGAGTGAGTTGACCAAGTATGGATTTGAAGTAATCTTGCAGGAAGCAATTGTGCCAGCTTGGGATGGGTCTAAGTTGGAAATGAAAAATATCATAGGTCAGTTTAATAAAGAAAGTAAAGAGCGTATTTTGCTTTGTGCTCATTGGGATACAAGACCATACGCTGATAAAGATACTGTGGATAGATTTAAGCCTATAGATGGGGCGAATGATGGAGGAAGTGGAGTAGGTGTACTGTTGGAAATAGCAAGACAGATTTCTATCAAGTCTCCTGGATACGGAGTTGATATTATTTTCTTTGATGCGGAAGATTACGGAACAATACACGATGCTGGTTATCAAAGTATTCAGCAAATGCTTGATGATTGGTGTTTGGGTTCTCAATATTGGGCTAGAAATTTACATGTAGCAAACTACAGTCCTAAATATGGAATTCTACTAGATATGGTGGGTGCGCCTAATGCCACTTTTCCAAAAGAAGGTCTATCTCATAAGTTCGCTGGTCATAAAGTAACAGCAATTTGGAAAGCAGCGGAAGGACTAGGTTATGGCAATTATTTTGTCAAGAAAATGGCTGGAGCAATAACAGATGACCATACTTTTATAAATAATATAGCTGGTATTCCTACTTTGGATATTATCGACATGAATGTGGAAGGGCAGTATTGGACTTTTGGTAGTTTCCATCATACGCATGCAGATAACATGGATATCATAGATAAAAAGACCTTGAAGGCAGTGGGGCAAACTGTAATGGAAGCTATTTATCAAAAATTATAACACTCATTGGCTAGGTTTTCTAGCAAAACAATATTTCACACTATGAAAAAACTTTTTCTACTAGATGCTTTTGCATTGATTTACCGTGCTCACTTTGCATTTATTAAAAACCCTAGAATTAACAGTAAAGGGCTTAATACGTCTGCCATCTTCGGATTTGTGAATGCGATGAACGAAGTGATTCGTAAAGAAAAGCCTACTCATTTGGCTGTGGTTTTTGACGTGGCAGGTAGAGGAAAAAGAGAAGAGATTTTTGAAGAATACAAAGCTAATCGTGATGCTACTCCTGAAGATATTAAACTAGCTATACCATACATCTATCGTATTCTGGAAGCTATGAATATTCCTGCGTTGGGTTCTGAAGGATATGAAGCGGATGATGTGATTGGAACTTTGGCAAAGAAGGCAGAGAAAGCAGGTTTTCAAACTTACATGATGACTCCAGATAAGGATTATGCACAATTGGTTTCTGAAAATATTTTCATGTATAAGCCTGCGAGAGGTGGAGGTGGGCCTGAAATATGGGGGATACCAGAGGTGCAGACTAAGTTTGAGGTGGAAACGCCAGAGCAAGTAATAGACATTTTAGGAATGTGGGGAGATTCAGTTGATAATATTCCGGGTATTCCGGGAATAGGGGAGAAAACCGCTAAGAAATTCATAGCAGAGTTTGGTAGTATTGATGGTTTATATCAAAACCTTGATAAATTAAAAGGTAAACAGAAAGAAAATGTAACCAATTTTGAGGAGCAAGCAAGGCTTTCACGAGAGTTGGCAACCATTATGCTTGATGCTCCCGTTGATTTAGTTGAAGAGGATTTAATAATGTGTGAACCCAATGAAGAGAAAGTAATAGAAGTGTTCTCAGAATTAGAGTTTAGAACTTTGTTGAGTAAGGTGATTTCAAATACTTCGGCTACATTAGTTCCTAATAATACAGGTGCAGATGACGGTCAGATGTCCTTGTTTGGTGGAGCGTCTCCAGAAGTTGCAGCCGAGAATAATTCAGAGTTTAAAACAATTGAAAATTCAGAAAAGAACTATACTTTGGTTAAGGATGCTAAGTCTTTGGCTAAATTAGTTAAGGAACTTCAGCAACAGAAGTCAGTTTGTTTTGATACGGAAACTACAGGTCTTGATGAGTTGAATGACAAGATGCTCGGGGTAGCAGTAAGTTTTAAGAAGGGAGAAGGGTATTACATATCCATTCCAAAAGAGATTAATGCTCGTAAAGAATTTAAAGAACTGTTAATACCCTTCTTTGAGAATGAAAAAATAGAAAAGATAGCCCATAATATCAAATATGATTTAGCTATTCTTAAAAACGATAAAATAGAGGTTAAAGGGCCTTTGTTTGATACGATGATTGCTCATTATTTATTGGAGCCAGATCAGAGACATGGGATGGATATGCTATCTGAAACGTATTTGGAGTATAAACCGGTGTCTATTGAGTCATTGATTGGGCCTAAAGGCAAGAATCAAAAAAACATGGCAGATATTGATCCTGCTGAAGTTTCTGATTATGCCTGCGAAGATGCAGATGTGACATTTCAATTGTGTGAAGTCTTCAAAACCAAAATTGATGGAACGTATTTGGAGAAGTTGTTTTACGAAGTAGAAATGCCTTTAGCAAGAGTCCTTTTGGATATGGAGCGCGAAGGAATAAACCTTGATACAGATGCTTTAGGTGAATTTAGCGAGGAACTTAACAATGAATTGATTACGTTGCAGAAAAATATTTTAGATGCTGCGGGTGTGGAATTCAATGTAGACTCACCAAAACAATTGGGAGATGTACTTTTTGAGACATTACAAATTGATGAAAAAGCAAAGAAAACAAAGACTGGACAATACAAAACTGATGAAGCTACCTTGTCAAAACTAGAAGGTAAGCATCCGATAATTAAAGACATATTGGAGTATCGCCAAATGAAGAAATTGAAATCTACTTATGTGGATGCGTTGCCTAAATTGGTGGATAGAAAAACAGGAAGAATACACACCACGTATTCTCAAACTGTTGCTGCAACTGGTAGATTGAGTAGTAATAATCCTAACTTACAAAATATTCCAATAAGAAGTACGAGAGGAAAAGAGATTAGAAAGGCTTTTAAGGCCGGTGGGAAAGATTTTAGTATTCTAGCAGCCGATTACTCCCAAATAGAATTAAGAATCATTGCAGCGCTTTCTAAGGATCAAGGAATGATTGAGGCATTTAAATCAGGTAAAGATATTCACGCTGCCACAGCATCAAAAGTGTTTGACGTAGCATTAGAAGAAGTGACTAGAGATATGCGAAGCAAAGCAAAGATGGTCAACTTTGGAATTATCTATGGTATTTCAGCATTTGGTTTATCACAGCGATTGGATATCTCCAGAACAGAAGCAAAGGAAATCATTGATAACTATTTTGAAAAGTACAGTCGTATTAAAGAATACATGGATGAAAGTATTGAATATGCTCGAGCACATGAGTATGTAGAAACAATTCTTGGAAGAAGAAGATACTTGCCAAAGATCAATGGTGGTAACGGAATGGAAAGAGGATTTGCAGAGCGAAATGCGATTAATGCTCCAATTCAGGGTTCTGCTGCAGATATCATTAAGTTAGCCATGATTAAAATTCATCAAAGAATGATTGATGACCAATACAAATCTAAGTTATTGCTACAAGTACATGATGAATTGGTGTTTGATGCGCACAAAGATGAGATAGAGAAGTTGACAGAGATGGTCAAGTATGAAATGGAAAATGCCATTGAGTTTGATGTTCCTTTGGAAGTAGAGTCTGGATTGGCGGATAATTGGTTGGATGCGCATTAATGTTAATACCGAACTTAATAACAATACCACCTAAAACACTAATAGGTACTTCTGTTGAAATGTCCTTAGCAAACAATCTTACAGGTCAACTCTGGAGTGCGTTCATGCCAAGACAAAAAGAGATTGATAATAGAGTGAATGCTGACTTTATTTCATTGCAAGTATATCCAGATGGTTATTTTAAAGGAGACTTTAATCCTGCGGCAACATTTACTAAACATGCTTTGGTAGAGGTGGATAGTTTGATTGATATTCCAGCAGGGATGACTAGTTTTGAATTAGAGGGTGGACTATATGCTGTGTTTCATCATGTGGGTAATGATACCAGCATCTTTCAGGAGATTTATATGAATTGGTTGCCCAACTCTGAATATCAATTAGATAATCGACCGCATTATGAGGTTTTGGGAGAAAAGTATAAGAACAATGATCCAACATCTGAGGAGGATATTTTCATACCCATTAGACTTAAGAAGGAATGAACAAAAAAGCCAATTCTATTATCATAGCAAGTACTTTTCTTTGGCTTGGCTTTGTGTTGGCCATAAGTTTTATGGAAGCATGGCTCAAGTTTGAAGCGCCTAATATTACAATTCCATTAGGCTTAGGCATTGGTAGACTGGTATTTACTGCGCTTAATTTGGTAGAACTGACATTGGTTATTGTCATTACCGCTAGCATAGTGCTTTCTAATTCCTTCACACCACACAAGCAATACCTTTTCTTTTATTTGGCTGCATTAATTGTGTTGATTCAAACATTATGGATGCTACCTGCGTTGGATGCACGTGCTACTGAAGTGATTGCTGGTAATGACTCAGGGACTTCCTTGATGCATTTGTATTACATCATAATTGAGTTTGTCAAAGTAATAAGTTTAGTGGTCTTTGGGGTTCAGAGATTTCAAAAGATTTAGGAATTCAAAGTTGTCAATTGTCTTGTGTGCAATTGAATTATTTATCTATTAACTTTGGAAACAACCCTAATAAAAACTACAACTATGAGCGATTTTAAAGCAAAAGAATATCAAAAAGAAAACTTAACTATAGTCTGGGACGCAACAAAATGTACACATGCTGGTGTATGTGTTAAAACTTTGCCTAAAGTGTATAATCCAAAAGCTAGACCTTGGATCAAGCAGGAAAACGCTTCTGTAGCAGAATTGAAAGCACAGATAAACAAATGTCCATCTGGAGCGTTATCTTATAAAGAAGCGTAAATAACTACTATGAGTAGAAGAAAATTTATTAAACAAGCCACAGTGGCTACAGCAGGTGCAGTGCTTCTAACCAAGACTGGACTTGCAAATAATATACTAAATACTATGAGTAACTCACCTATTAAAGCAATACATAAACTAGGAGCCCAATGGCCTACTCAGGACCCATTTATGTTCTGTGCGCATCATTTAGATAATTACCCTGGAGGCAACGGTAAATTAGGGCCTAACGTGTCATTGGCAGGTAGAAACATAGGACAAGACTTTGCAGGAATAGATGGATGGAATATGTATCACGGAGATGTGGTGCCTGGATTTCCTGCTCATCCTCATTGTGGATTTGAAACAGTGACCATCGTTACACAAGGAATGGCAGACCATTCAGATTCTCTGGGAGGAAAAGGCAGGTTTGGTGAAGGAGATGTGCAATGGTTGACTGCAGGGAAAGGTGTGCAACATGCGGAGATGTTTCCTTTGTTAAAAGAAGATGCTAATCCTTTTGAGTTGTTTCAAATTTGGTTGAACTTGCCTAGAAAAAGTAAGAAGGTGGAAGCACATTACAAAATGCTATGGGCTGAAGATATTCCAGTGATTAAAGAAAAAGACAAGTTAGGAAAGCAAACTATCATTGATTTGGTAGCAGGTTATTACGGAGATCAAAAAGCATTGTCTCCAACACCTGATTCTTGGGCTTCAGATCCTGCGAATGAAATACAGATATGGAAAATTAAAATGGAAGCAGGTGCTAGTTTTACAATTCCTAAATCTACTGGTGATGTAAATAGGTCGTTGTACTTCTATAATGGTTCTTCTGCTACTATTGCTGGTGAAAAAGTAAGTGGTGGAAGGGGATTGGATGTTGTTGCTACTGTAGATTTGGAAGTGGTGAATGGAGATGAAACAGGTTTCTTTGTTTTGCTGCAAGGTAAATCAATTGGGGAGCCGGTAGTGCAGCATGGACCGTTTGTGGCTAATTCTGCTGAAGAAATCAACGCTGCTATTATGGAGTTTAGGAGAACGGAGTTTGGCGGATGGCCTTACGATTCTTCTGGACCTACGCATGGGAATACAAGAGGAAGATTTGCTAGATTCGCTGACGGAACGGAGGTGGAGAAATGAAACAGCATATTGCACATATAGCATTGGTGGTAAAGGACTATGACGAAGCCATTAATTGGTATCGCGATAAGCTTAATTTCACTTTGATAGAGGATACTGAATTAAGTTCGGAGAAAAGATGGGTGATGATGGCGCCTCCTGGTGCCAAAGAGACTTGCATCCTCTTGGCTAAGGCTGCTGATGAAGCGCAATTAGCTGCCGTAGGCAATCAATCGGGTGGGAGAGTGTTTTTATTCTTGTTTACAGATGATTTTCAGAGGGGTTATGTTTCTATGCTTGCCAATGGTGTGCAGTTTGTGAGAACTCCAGAAGATCAACCACATGGAAAAGTAGCCGTTTTTAAAGATTTGTATGGTAACCTTTGGGATTTTATCCAGCCAAATGGGAGTAATAAGGGAGTTATACTGTGAGATTTAAGATTTTAAGACAAAAGACTGTGAGACGTTTTTTTTTTGATGGGGGCTTTGTGGCGCCTTGTGCCGGCTGGGCATTTACTTTTTTTTCTTGATAAAAAAACTAAAGAAAAAAATCAAGGTTTCGCAAATAACCTTGTAAACAGTCGGCCTTGATGTGAAAAGTTGAAAAACTCCTCCGAATTCTCGGAGTCAAACAGTTCCAACTTTTTTCACCTCTTCGTTGCTGTTTGACAAAGGACATTTACAAGACCGGAGACTGACGTTGACAATAGAATTTGTTTTATGTTAGAAGATAGATTTTAGATACTAATGTTTGATGTTGGTACGATTTTAAGAAGATTAAGGTGTTGTTGAGGAGACTGGAAGACAAAAAAAGACTATAAGAGTTAAGACTTTATCAAAGTAAATTAGAATAATAAAGGGGTTTTGGTTTAGTTCAGCATTTCTAAGTGAACTTAAATTGATTATTTATTAGTTTTACTATATGAAATTTCTATTCATAGCGGCTTTAATGGGGTTGACGCATTTTACATTGAATGCCCAGTGTAATGGTCATGCTTCACTTTGTGGGAAGGCATATGATGAAGTGGCTTATTTGACTACACATAATGCTTTCAATACAAGTGCTGATGGATTTAGTTTGCCGAATCAAAATAATACACTTACACAACAATTGAACGAAGGTGTAAGAGGTTTTATGTTAGATGTTTACAATTACTTTGGTACACCAACGGTTTATCATGGCAACTTCATTTTGGGAACGTCTCCATTGAGTGATAACTTGGCGGAATTTAAGAACTTTTTGGATGCTAATCCCAATGAAGTGGTGACTATCATTTTGGAGTGTAATGTTTCTGCTAATGACATTGAGGATGAAATCAATGATGCAGGTTTGAGTCCTTATCTGTATACACACAACGGTACTTGGCCTACTTTACAAGACATGATAGATAGCAATACGCGATTGGTATTCTTCTCTGATGTGGATGATGCTAGTGCTAGTCAAGGATGGTATCATTATATGTGGGATTGGATGGTGGAAACGCACTATAGCATAAATGATATCAATGATTTCAATTGTGATTACAATAGGGGAGACTCTTTGAATGATTTGTTTATTTTCAATCACTTTGTGACCAGTGGTCTGACAGGTACAGGACAAGAAGCGGAATCGCAACAAGCTAATAGCAATCCTTTTCTACTGGATAGAATGTTGCAGTGCCAAGCAGAAAAGGGGAAGTTTCCCAATTTTATTACACTAGATTTTTATGAATTGGGTGATGGATTGGATGCTACCAATACGATGAATGGCATTGATCCTTTGGATGTGCCTGACTCGGAAGACAATATTCAAGTATATCCTAATCCTTTTTCAGATCAATTACACTTAAACCGTAAAGGGCTTTCCGTAAGTGATGTTCAATTGTTTGACAGTAAAGGTGTCAATGTGATAGATAAGGTAACTGTGTTGCTTTCTAAAGACTTTTTAACACTAGAAACGAATACATTGCCCAAAGGTATTTATTGGTTGCAGGTGGGCGAGCAAATGGTCAAAATGACTAAGCTATAGCAGGAATTTTTCCGCTTTTATTTCATCTCGTAAACAAATTCCCCTTCTGCTATTTTTCTCCAAGGTTGTGCTGCTTCTATTTGGTAGGATAGGTCTAGTAGTTTGTTTTCTTGTCCGTGATTGGCCCAGAAAAGCATGCCAATTGGCAAGTCGTTTTTGGTGTCATAACCTAGAGGTAGTGAAATGGAAGGTCCTCCAGCAGCATTGCCGTAGGGCGTGAAGCAAGTCCACTTGATAATGCGTGGGAATACTTCTTCATATTCTAGGTTCATGCCCATATAGCCCAACTCTGGTGCAGACCCTGCTGTGGTGGGTGTAAGAATAATGTCTAACTTCATATCAGAGAACATCTGGTCATATTCTTTGCTTGTTTGGCGCAAACGTTTTACGAAGAAGGGTGTTTTGAGTATGTTTTTTCCATGATGCTTGGATAAGCCTTTGGAAAGTTTGGATAATTTACTGGCATCATAGGATTTTCCAAACATCCGTTTCCCTAAATGATTGCAGTAAAAGGCGTTGAGTCCCCAGATGTTTATGAAGTCATCAATGAATTGTTCTTTAATGGGAAGTTCTATGGGAACCACCGTATGTCCCATGGATTCCAAAAGTTTAACGGTTTTATTTAGCTCCGCCATGGTTGTGTCATCTGCTTTCATGGATTTGATGGAATCTCCTGTGAAACCAATTCTGTAGGTCTTTTTGGAAGGGCCTTCAACTAAACCAATGGGTGGAAGTTTGGGATTTTGATAATACTTTTCTGCTTCTGCGTAGAAATAAGCGGTATCACGAACTGAGCGAGATATGATACCATCTGTGGCAATTTCTACCATTTGAGATTTGAACATCGTACTCTTTAGTAATCTGCCTCTTGTGGGTTTAAGTCCTACCAAACCACAGGCGCCTGCAGGGATTCTTATAGAACCACCACCATCTGCGGCATGTGCAATGGGAAGTACACCAGCGGCCACTAATGCAGCGGCACCGCCAGAGGAACCACCTGGTGAGTGTTTGATGTTCCAAGGATTGCAGGTTGCGGGTGCGTTGACAAATTCTGTAATGCAGGTGAAACCAAACTCAGGCATGGAGCTGGTGCCTAGGTTGATGAAGCCTTGGTCAAAAATCTGTTGGGCAATGGGATCTGTTTTTTTAGCAGGTGGGGTATTGGCAAACGCTTCTGAACCATAATAGGTAGGAATGCCTTTTACGTAAGTAAGGTCTTTGAAGTAGATAGGTACGCCTGCAAAGAAACCATTGTTTGGTTCTTGGCTAGCTGCTAGGCCTTTTTCATAATTGTCTGTGACGACAGCATGTAGGATAGGATCTACTTTTTGGGCTCTTGCAATGGTGGCTGCCACCACTTCTGCGGCAGATATTTCTTTGTTTTTGATGAGTTGTGCTAATGCTACTGCATCTAATTCTCCTAATACATCATTGGTATAACTGTGAACTCTGTTGTTGTTTTCTGGCATATTGGTTCTCCTATTAACTATCTACGCCCGAAGTTACGGGAATGTTTTTAATTGATAAAAGGTGAAGGTTTAAAATGTAAACGGCACCACCCAATATGAATTGACCCATTTTAACTACTTACTCCTTGGTATTGGGAGACGAAGGCGAGTGTTTGGGATATGTAGATATATATGAAGGTATGTGTTGAAAAGAACATGTACCGTTATAATGTACTGCAATTTATTTACGTCATATATGCATTATAAACTATTGTACGCAGTTTTTATTTAATTCGTTTTTTAATGAGTATTATTTGTCCGAGATGATAATATGCGTGTTCAATCATAGCGTCAATATTCCTGCAATAAGTCCCATATTGTTTATCTACAAAGTCCGACAATATTTTTTCTTCTGACATATTTTTAACAAGTTCGATAAATTCATCTGCATCAAGACAAAACTTAATCACTAAATTTTTCCAATCTTGTTCAGATTTTATGGGCGGGCAATCAAAACTATATTTATCTCGTATGTCAAGCGTTCCGCCTTTTAGAACTTTTTTCACGCCAGCTATATAGTAATCAATGTGAAAAGTCAGATCAGCAATAGTGTTAAAGTTATCTATTTTTTGAGTTGCTTTTTTCCAATCTAGGTCAATTATTTGTTCTTTGAAATTTGTACCTAAAACCCATTTTCCTTCGGTGAAAATTTCCTTTAGTCTGTTAGCTAAATATTCGTTTAATCTCATCTTTACCCTTCAATATTTTGGTGGTTTTCTCAAATTGCAAACTTCCTCTATATTAAGAGAAGAGAATTAGGTTGCAGTTAGCCAAATTTAAAATTTTCAGTTTACATTTTAAACAACAAAAAGCCAAATTGTAAATTTGGCGTCCTCAAAAGAAACCTACCGCCTTTTAAAAACCTTCGAGCGATTTACGCTCTATATAATCTGTTAACAAATAGTTTATGTTAATCTAACATCTTCAACTTTTCTTGTTTTGGTACTTACAACTATTGAGTACTCATTCGCGCCATCTAAAAATGGACCTGTTTTTAGATTTTTGGCAAACACTATCCAAACAGGGTGGTCAACGGTTTGTACATACGCATCCATTATCCATTCATCCATACATTGTGCATGACCCGTAATATTAGCGTGGATATCGCTACTGTTATCAATATATTCTTGCGCTATTATTATTGCTTCTTCCTTAATCATAGGTTAATTTTGATTTAATTCTCATTGGTACTTCGTTCCGATGCCGCAACTTTATTTTTATTTGAATTAAAATACTTAGAAAATAAGTCAATAAATTCACTTACATCTCCTTTAACCAATTGAGTGCTTTTTTTTTTTTTTTTTCTTTCTCTACACAATATTCTCTGGAACGTGATTT
>CAJYBK010000033.1 GCA_913064955.1 uncultured Flavobacteriales bacterium | reverse complement strand
TTTCGGCTATAAATTAATAAGAGTTGTTTAAAGTGGGTAAAACAGGCTTAAGTAGCCCGTTATGAGTGTGTTTTTGGAGTTTGTGATGGTGGGTGGTATGTTGTTTTGGGTGATTTTTACTAGAAAAAGGCAACCTTTCATAGTCTACATACGTCCAGTATGTGTAAACAAATTTATTTTACCGCTGATACACATACTGGACGTATGTAGACTACCTTTAATTGGATTTATTGTAATAATTATGGTCATACAACGTGACTAATATGATAAGGAGTTGACTTCAATAATTCATCATTTTCACCATCTAAATACTTACTTAAAAAGGCAAGTTGGGGTAATTTGTTTTTTTAGACTTCATGTGTCTTGTAATTGCATATAACGTCCCCTATATGGAGCGTAGAGCATTGGTTTGCACTGTCCTTTAGGTTTGCAGTTAGCCAAATTTACGATTTTGATTTTACATTTTAAACAACTAAAAGCCAAATTGTAAATTTGGCGTCCTCAAAGAAACCTACCGCCCTTTACAAACCTCTGCTCGCTCTATGCTCTATATAATCTGTTAGGGAAAGTTTTATTTTATTGGTGTTAAATACCATATACCTGAGGAATAAAAATCTTGCTCAACTCCTTCATCATTAATAAATTGATCCACGATTGTCCATTGTCCGTAAATAGCATTGAATTTTACATCAATAAACCCGTTGTGAATTATTTCTAATTGTCCATCTTCAATTACCAAGTCGTTAGATTTAGAGTCTGAAATAATGGGTTTGACTGGATAAGTTTTTATGAAGTCAATATAGTTGCCTTCACAGTCGCCTTTGATTGTCGCCTCAAAAGGGACTGATATATCGGATGCTTCTTCAGTTATTGTACCAGTGAAACCTTTTCTGTTACCAGAGATAGTCACTTCAATCTTAACTCGTTCACCGAAATATGGAAGTTCGTAGCCTGCTCCATATTCGTAGTATCCTATATATTTTCCTGCGATGTCCATATTATTTTCCCTAACGATTCTTGTATGTTTTGTAGGGCATTGAAAAGCGCTTTGCTTTTAGGTTTGCTCTAAGCCAAATTTACGATTTTGTTTTTACATTTTATTTGTTGTAAAGCCAAATTGTAAATTTGGCGGTGCTAGTAGGAAACCTACACTCTCTACAAACCTCTGTCTGCCCTATAAAATATACAAACTGTTGGACTTAGTTTTTGTTTTTGATCATTTTGATTAGACTTATTGCTGATATGGTGGCAACACAACAAAACTCTGCAATAAATGTATCTGCAGCTTTTTTATGCGTAAGAGTATTTGCTAAATCTATGGTTTTATTTAATGTGTCAATTGCTGAAATTGCCAATTTTCTAAGTTCCTCATTTTCTGATCCTTTTAATTCACATCGAATAAATGTTTCAAGCCTGTTTTTATATTTTCCCACTGAAAGGTCTACGCCTTCTTTATCAGATTTATGTAAGTTTGGGTCAAATACTCTATCAGACAATAGTTCAAAGATTGACCTCGATGAATTGCCGATATTTTTGGCGTCAAGAACATCAGTCGTTCTCTCAAGTTGATGAAAAAGTTTTTCTTGTAGTTTATTTATTTCTTCCCATTCCGTATAGACCGGTTTCATCATCGAGTTGATGACTTGAAACCTCTCATAATCAGGTGAGATTTTTATCTTTCTTAGTCCCGAAAGTCCTAATTTTTGTAAATCACTTTTTAGTAATTCTTTAAGGTCTTTAATTGATGAAAAGAATCTAAGAAAAACATCTGGGTCAACGTTGAAAGTTACGTCATAAATATCGCCATCTTGGTAAACAACATAGGCTTTTGAAAATTTCACTTCGGAATACTTAACTAAATCACTACACCATTCTCTATTGTGATTTCCACTATATAGTTTTTGTAATAGGTAGGGAATTTTATGTAAATGTTCTTCCGTCATTTTAATTAAGTCCAACATTTGTATAAACACCAATACTGGTGTTTATACAAACAAATATAAGGAATAAAAACCACTACTGTTCTTTACTCCATTAATGTAGTAAACGTCATGTTTTTTTATTATTTTAACTCATTCAAGTTCCTAGCCAAGCCATATCCCATGCTAAAACACCCTTGTAATAAATAGCCGCCAGTTGGTGCGTACCAATCCAACATTTCTCCAATGACATATACTTGAGGTACTTTTTTCAACTGTAAGTTTTCGTCTACTTCTGCCAAATCAATGCCTCCCAAAGTCGAAATCGCTTTATCCATGTCATCTGCAGATTGAATATCGATAGGGACATGCTTTATTATTTTTGCTAGCAGATCAGCAGTAGAATAAGTTTCTTTAGCTGAGAATTGTTTAAGAATTGCAATGGCTGTTCTGTCAAGGTTTAATTCGCTCTTTAGAATGTCAGTCATTTTCATCAATGGCGAGTTTTTGATCTTTTCACTTACCTGAGCAATCGACATCGTAGGCTTCAAGTCCAAGTAGATAGTAGGAGTTTGACCACTCATCAGCTTAGCTTGAATTTTTTCACTTAAAGCATAAATGGCATTGCCTTCCAGCCCAAATTTCGAAATGACTAATTCTCCTTTTGCAACTTGATCAGCGAAACTGAGCGCAATGTTTTTCAAAGGTTTGCCTTCATGCGTGGTGATGAAATTCTTTGACCATTCCACTTCGAAAGCACAATTGGCAGCTCTAAAAGGAATTACATTAACATCTCTAGTTTTAAATAGCTCACTCCATTCCCCATCTGACCCAGTTACTTTCCAACTGGCTCCACCTAAAGCAAAAACGGTTATGTCAGTTTCAATGATCTCAGAATCTTCAAAACATAAGTGACCTTCTTCATTCCAGCCTGTCCATGTTTTGTTAAATTGAATCTTGACCCCATTTTTTGTAATGTGTTCTACAATTTTATTGAGTACTTCGATAGGTTTTAAATCTAGGTTAGGAAAAACACGGTTACTCGAACCTATGAAAGTAGGAATGTCATGATTTTCGAGCCATTGGATCAAATCTTCATTTGAAAATGTTTTGAGAATAGGAGCGATAAATTCGCTCGGAGAGTATTGCGCAATGAGTTCCGATTTTGAAGAGTTGTAGGTAAGGTTCAATCCACCTTCACCAGCCACTAAGAATTTACGACCAACGGCCTTTTTCTTTTCGTAGATAGTTACACTATATTTTTTGGTGTCAATTTCTGCAGCAAGCATTAATGCCGCTGGTCCTCCTCCTATGATGGAAAGTTTCTTCATGAGAGCAATTGACAATTGTTTGTCCGCGTAGAATACATTTATACCCTTTCGTCTATCTCATTAATAAACTTCACCGCAGCCTCTCTCAATTGGCTGATGCCTGGCTCTTCCAGAGGGATATGTCCGCAGTTTTCTAAGAAAACTACGTTCTTCTCACATGCTAGTCTGTCATAGTAAGGCTTGCTTACTTCCCAAGGAATGATATAATCTTTTTCTGGCTGGAAAAAGAGTAGTGGACATTGTTTGAATTCTTCAGGTTCTATATCAGCTTTTGCTTCAAACAGTGTTCTGAAAAATTTCAAATAAACCCAACTTCCAGAACCTACTTTGTCTTTCTTCAATAAGTTAACAAAGCTTTGATCATTGGCCATGGCCCACATTTTAGTGGTCCACTTGATTGGAATTTTCACATTGTCTGACAAACCTTTAAACATCGACAATGATTTGTATCCCATTTTGCCGAGGATGTCATTTTTTGACAATTGTATTTGAACAGATTTTTTAGAAGTTTCAGCCAAACTGGAAACCATTAAACCTGCCACGTGCTTATTTCTACATGCCACATGATAAGAAAGCATTCCTCCAAGGCTTAAGCCAATTAGCATTACTTTTTTACCATCTTTGGCAATCTCCTTTTCAATCAGAGCATCTAAGAGTTCTACCCAAGTATCATAACTATTAGGTTTACCAATTTTGGTTAATCCAAAGCCTGGCATATCTGCAGCAATGCATTCGAACCCTTTGTTTTTCATAGCATAGCCAAACGGAGCAAGAAGTCTTCCGTTGCCACCTCCACCATGGATCATGATCAACTTAATGTTTCGATTGTTTTCTTCCGGAATATACCTGTCAATATGCACATCATAATCCGTCCATTCCCAATACTCTTCGATAGGCTCTTCTCCCTCTTTAATTCTAAACTCTTCAGGGAAATAAGATTGAAATTTTCTCCAATCCGGATAATCTTTATAGGATTTTTTTGCACTCATTTCTACAAATTACTCATGTTGTATTCCTTCGGATATTTAACCTGGAATTTAAAAGTTACAGTTTTTGTTGCACCAGGAGCAATAGTCATTTTCCACTTCAGTTCACCTGTTTTTTCGTTGTATTCTGCTCCGCCCATATCTTCAACTGTTACTTCAACTTCTTTATAAGATGTCAAAGGAATTTGATCATAAATAAAGATAGTAACCGGTTTCGATTTGTTATTTCTTACTTCAATGTCATAAGCTCTTGCAGTCTTATGGTTTCCTCCCAAAGTTGAGTTTTTACACAATTCTTCCACTTTTTTACGTTCTACCACAATACCTTGGTCTCTACCTAAAGAAATATCTAAAGTATCTTTAGTAGATCCAGTCTCCAAGTAAGAATCACCTACATAGGTTCCTTCAAAATAGATGTTAGCCTCTCCTGGTAGTAAATTGTATCCACCCCAACCAGACATTCTAGCTAACAGAAATGCGTCTTTGTCTTTTTTGGGAATGGTTAAATATGAATAGTCAACCGGTAGTTCGTAATTCTGTATTTCTACCAAATAGGGTTTGCCATCAGAATTTATCGTGTATGGAATACTGATTTTAAATTCGGTGTTAACATTACTTTCTATCATTTGCGTAAAATCTGCCATAGAAAGATTGTTACCATCAAAATTTCCATCTTCTCGAACTATTTGCTTCTTATTTCCTTTAGCCTTCGATTCAAAACTATCTGCACTTCTTACCATAGGAGTACTGCCTCCACCATAACCATATGCTCCGGCATTTTTATCTTGTTTTCTATATTTTTCATAATACTTAAGATACCAAGGGTTCAAAGTAGGCTGTGTATTGTCAATACTCGGATTACCTGTGGAAAGTGTCACATTTACATTTTTCCAATCATATCCAGATAAATTGAATACATCTGCCTTATAAGTTAATTCTACTGGTTCTGAGATATCACTACTTCTTATGTCATATTTTGGAATCCAACTCGCCTGAGTAACCACATAAGAAATTTCAAATTCAGCTGTTCCTTTGTTCTTAGTAGAAACATTCACTACAATCTCATTCGTGTTTTTTGTTTTTCCTTTCGATAAAATATTTCTTTGTTGGTTTAGTCTTGAAAGCGTTTTGTTGATTTTAGTCAACTGCATATCAATGTCTAATAATTTTGTCTCAATTTCTAATAATCTCTCTCTGTAGAAATCGGCCATGTCCATAAGTTCTTCTACATCCACACCATTGGTTTCTCCTTTGATGCTTTTGTTAGTAAGTAAAAGACTTTTTTCTTCTTGATAAACTCTTTGATGTCCTAATCTGATAGATTGAGAAAAAGTTAAATCTTCAATACTATCCTTTATTACGTCAAGTTTTTTATCATTTGAATTATCTGTCAGATAGTTTGCTTGGTGATTCACAGATACAATTGTAACGTTGTTGCTTTTGGCTTTTACCTGAATGCTGTTCGGTGTAATGTAAGGTGATAGATTTTCAAAGGTAACTTGATTGCTCCCAGCGCTTAAATTAACTTTAGCCGTCCGATGCACTTCAGCACCCGATAAGAAGACCGTAACATCTTTAATAGTAGATTCTTGCTTAATTTCTTCTTGCGCAAAGAAGGTATTGAGGCTCATTGCGATTGATAAGACTGTCAGTAATGTATATTTCATATTTTTATTCTTCTAATTCGTTGTCTTACAAAAGTAATTTTTTATTTACAGAACTTTAATCTTTGATTTTATTAGTTTTGCACATTAATATTGAATGCCAAAAATGAGTAAAAGACCTTTGATTTTAGTAACCAATGATGACGGTTTTACAGCACCAGGGATACAACCTTTGGTCGATGTTGTTGGCGATATTGCAGATTTACTAATCATTGCTCCAGCTAAGCCGCAAAGTGTTATTGGGCATGCAATCACTGTCAACGCTCCTTTGCGAATGACTCCAACGGACTATTTTGGAAAACATAAAGCGTTTTATTGCTCTGGTACTCCTGTAGATTGTTTCAAATTAGGCATGTATGAATCTGGTAAGCGAAAGCCAAATTTGATAGTGTCAGGAATTAATCATGGTAGTAATGTATCTACCAATGTTCTTTATTCAGGTACAATGTCTGCCGCAGTAGAAGGCGCTTTGGAAGGAATTCCAAGTATAGGGTTCTCTCTATGTGATCACGATTGGTCTGCCAATTTTCAGGCATGTAAAAAGTATGTCAAAAAAATTGTCAATAAAGTTTTGGAAGAGGGGTTAGAAAAAGGGGTTTGCTTAAATGTGAATATTCCTGATTTGCCTGCTTCTGAGATTAAAGGAATTAAAGTTTGCCGTCAGGCTAGAGCTTATTGGGACGATACTTTTGATGAGAGAATGGACCCGCTTAAAAAGAAATATTACTGGCTTACTGGCTCTTTTCATAACCATGATAATGGAAGTGAAGCAGATATGGTAAACCTAGATAATGGATATGTAACTATTGTGCCTACGCAGTTTGATATGACTGCGCATCATGCTATAGGCCAACTCAATGAATGGAACTTATGAATTGGGATAAAGTAAAAAGGAAATTTGATAATGTATGGATTGGTGCGGTTGCTGGTTTTCTGCTTTCCGTACTTGGGTTTTTATTGTCTAAAACAGTAAAAGACAAACAAGGTTCTTATACCTTAGAAGCATACTGGAACTTGTTGGTTGGTCAGACTGACTATTATTTGGAAATATTGACATTTAGTCTTTTGCCAAATATGTTAATGTTCTATTTGTTATTTTTTCAATGGAAAATGGACCATGCAGTTCGTGGGTTGATTTTCGCTACAATTATTGTTTTAGGGCTTATATTCTTACTTCATTAAATGAAGGTTTTTATCATATCTGGAGAAGCATCAGGTGATTTGCATGGAGCTAATCTTGTCAAAGAATTGAGAAGGCAAGAACCTAGTCTGCAAGTAAAAGGTTGGGGAGGAGACTTAATGCAAGCTCAAGGTGTTGAGGTACTTAAACATTACAGAGAATTAGCTTTCATGGGTTTTGTTGAGGTGTTGGCTAATATTAGGACCATCAGCAAGAATTTTAAATTGTGTAAGGAACAAATCAAAGACTTTCAACCTGATGCAGTTATATTTATTGATTACCCTGGCTTCAATTTAAGAATGGCAGCTTTCTGCAAGGAATTGAATATTCCAACCTTATATTACATATCACCACAAATATGGGCTTGGAAGCAAAACCGAATCAAGAAGATTAAAAAAGTAGTGGACAGAATGTTTGTCATCCTTCCTTTCGAAGAGCCTTTTTATAAGAAATTTGACTACACGCTGATTTTGTTGGGCATCCTTTAATTGATGCAATTGAGTCCTTTAAGGAGGAAGCCATTACACGTGATGAGTTTGTTAAAAAGCACGACCTGTTGACCGACAAACGAATAATAGCATTGCTACCAGGTAGCAGAAAACAAGAAATCAAAACGAAATTACCTATCATGCTTTATGTGGTGGAGAATTTTCCAGAATATCAATTTGTCATTGCGGGAGCACCATCTCAAGATCATAGTTTTTATGAAACCTTTATCAGCAATGAACGAGTAAAATTCATTACAGGAGATACTTATAACTTACTTAACAACTCACATGCAGGTTTGGTAACCTCTGGTACGGCAACATTGGAAACTGCATTGTTCAAAGTACCACAAGTTGTTTGCTATAAATCAAGTGCAATTTCATATCAAATTGCCAAGAGAATTATCAAGGTGAAATATATTTCCTTGGTTAATCTTATTGAAGAAAAAAAGGTAGTGACAGAATTGATTCAAAACGATTTGACCAAAAAACAATTGATGGAGGAGTTACAGCCATTGTTGTCAGGAGCCAAAAGAGAGGCTATGATGAATAGTTATGATAAGTTGATAAATCATTGTGGGGGAGTAGGTGCATCAAAGAAGACAGCTGAACTAATGCTGGAACATTTGAAAAACCAGAATTAGCCTTTTATTTCTCTTTTTCTAACCTCGACTGCAGGATTTCCTTGATAGATAGTGTAAGGCTCCATAGTTGTTGTAGCTACCGAATTGACAGCAAGTAAAGAATGTGACTTTGCTCTTACACCCGGGCAAACCACACAATGGGCGCCAATCCAAACACCATCTTCTAAGTTGATATTTCCAACAATTAAATCAAAAGCTTCTTTTTTGTAGTTATGATTACCACAAAGTAACATCGCTCCTTGAGAGAGACACACATTTTTTCCAATATTTACTTCGCCTAAATTGTCAATCCAAACTTGTTCACCAATCCAGGTGTTATCACCTACTTTTAATTTCCAAGGGTATTTAATATTAACGTTTGGTTTAATCACAATGTTATCTCCCATTTCAGCGCCAAAAGCACTCAATAGAAATACTTTAAAATTGGATAATGGGAACCACTTGCTCTGCATGATGCATGCATTGATCATAAACCAAAGCAATCGTTTGAACTTACCTCCTGGGTTATACCAGTCATTGTTGAATTTGGATAGGTCGGTAGTTTTCATAAGGTTATTGGAATAGTTGAGTGTATTGTTTTTTTATCTGATCGGAGTTGAAAATGGTAACAGCTTCTTTTCTCGCTTCAATTCTCATTTCTAAAACCTCTTGCGCATCCATGGCACACAATTTATTAATGGCATCAACAAAAACATTTTCGTCTAATGGCAAATCAAAACCAACATTTTTGGCTGTAAGTTTTTTCCATGGAGTTTTATCGCTTATGACAATAGGACAACCATGACCTAAGGCTTCCACAATGGAATGACCGTAGTTCTCATTTTTGGATGGAGAAATAAAAGCATGGCTTTCTTTGTGTAGGCCATCTAATTCAAAGTGGTTCACACCTTTTATAAAGTCTACTGTGATATTGGACGGCAATTTGCCCACTAAATTTTCGCAAATAGATAAGTATTCCTCATCTTCGGCTGGCCCTATGATTTTGCAATGGACCTTACCAGATACCTGCGCCAAAACTTGGATAAGGAAATCAATGTTCTTGATTGGGGCAATTCTACCTACGCAAATTAATTGAAGTTCACCGGCAAGTTTAGGAAGGTAATTTTCATTTTCTTTTGGCAAATAGGAAAAGTTCGGTGCTATTCTAACATCCGCTTTTTTGCCGAAGGCCTGAATAACTTCCTTCGCTTCAATTTCTGAGGAGGCATGCCAAGTAACGTTTTTGAATAGCCCAGTGACTTTAGTCATGACAAAGAAAACTCTCTTTTTAAGAGGCTTAATTTTCAATGACTCTGGTCCAAGCATTCCACGAGGACTAACAATAATTTTGGTTCGGGCTTTCTTAAGGATTGCCAATGGTGAAAGGGTGAAGAACTTAGAAAATAGACTATTTAAATGTACAATGTCAGGCTTAATATTTTTGTATATTTCGATGTATTGCTCCTTTGTTTGAGATGCGTAGGGCAAGTACATTACTTTTATATTTTCAATTTCAGTCCATTGTTTAGGTGTAATACCTTTTAGTGGAGCGGAATCACCTAAGTCAGTATCGCTAGTCACGACATAAATTTCATATTCCTCTTGAAGTGCATTGCAAAAATTTCTTACCGAACTAATTGGTCCACCCGCTTTAAATGCAGGAATAAACCAATCAATAAATATCAGAATTTTCTTTTTTGACACTAATTTTCAATTTTGTTTTCAGCTAACCAATGACCTAGCACTACTAAATGCCATACGCGTGACCAAGTGATTTTCTTACTGCCTTTAATAAATTCTACCCAGATATCATCCAAGGCTTTTGAGTCAAATGTTTTTAGTTTTTTCAGATGATCTAGACCTTCTCTACAATATGCTTTGAGTTCGTTTTTCATCCACTGCTCCCATGGGAATGTGAAGCCCATTTTTGGTCTGTTCACAATTTCGGAAGGAAGTAATTCGCCCAGTGATTCAACCAAAAGTTTTTTAGGTGTGGTAGGAAATTTAAAATCATCTCTTACACCGTAAATGTATTCCACTAATTGATGGTCAAGAAATGGCACCCTTACTTCTAAGGCATGTGCCATGCTCATTTGGTCGGTATCTCTTAATAGTACATTCTGCATGTAAGTGTTAATCTCAGCATAACTTACTCTACTTAAGAAGGGTACTTGTGCTCCTGAAGTTCCGACTCCAATACCATGTTGTAGAATTTCATGAACCGTGTTTTCTGGATAATCATGAAAAGTTAGCATTTTATGAATTCCAGCGTCATCCATTACTTCCCTGTTGATAGGGTAGTAATAAGGCAATTCTAGATACTTACTCGTGATAGTTTTAGCAATTTTGTCCGATGAAATTCCAGGTTTGGCAATCTTCATGGCTCCACCTAATGACTTTCTTACTAAAAGAGGGAAGGACATCATCCATTTTTTATCTAATAATGAATGAGCTCTTTTGAAAATGTCGTACCCTCCAAAAAGTTCGTCACCACCTAATCCGCTTAATGCCATAGTTACTCCGGCATCCTTTGTAGCCTTACTTACTACATAGGAGTTGGGTCCATCCATACTTGGATGATCGATACTACTTACAGCATTGGGCAGGTCTTTAAGGAAGTCCTCTGGCTTCAGTCTAATTTCGTGATGCTCAGTTTGGTATTTGTCTGCAATCTTTTGTGCAAATTTTGCTTCAGAAAATTCTGCCTCGTCAAAAGTAATCGCAAATGTCTTTACTTTTTTTGCAGAGACCTCGCTCATTGCAGCTACAACAGCACTACTGTCAATGCCTCCACTTAAAAATGCTCCAAAAGGCACATCTGCTACTAACCGTCTTTCTACCGCTTTGAAAAATAAGTCCTTCGTTCTTGTTTTGACCTGATCGTATGTTTGGTTATAACTCTCGGAACTGTAATGCAAGTTGACATTCCAATACTGATGAGTGGATATACCATCTTCGTTTAATACTAAATAATGACCTGGCATTAAACATTGAATTCCATTGATGATTGTTCTAGGAGCATGAACAGTGGCGTATCTTAAATAATCCACCAATGCATCTTCGTTGATTTTCTTTTCAATAAAAGGCAAGGTCAAAAGACTTCTTACTGCAGATGAAAAAGCAAACTGTTCAAAATTGTCGTAGTAATATAGAGGCTTGATACCTAATCTATCTCTTGCAATGAATAATGAGCTGTCTGTTTTGTCCCAAATGGCAAATGCAAACATTCCATTGAAGTGGTTAACACACGCTTTCCCCCATTTTTGATAAGCAGCTAATACCACTTCTGTGTCGCTATTGGTTTTGTAAGGGTAGTCTTTTAGTATGTTTTTTATTTCCTGGTAATTGTATATTTCTCCATTGAAAACCATAATCAAATTACCGTCATTTGAAATGAATGGCTGATTAGAGGATTCTTGCAAATCAATGATTGATAGTCTATTGTGTCCTAGTATAACATTATCATCCTTAAAAACTCCTGTGTAGTCAGGTCCTCGATGCTTTGATGCAAGGTTCATATTGGAAATCAGAGAAGTAGGGTCCTCTAATTTTCTAATATTATATATTCCATTGATGCCACACATAAGAAAAAATTATTTTTTTGATAAACCTTTTTTGGCTTTGTACGCCAAAAATACAAATAAACCAAGTGGAATAAGAACTCCAAGAAAGAAATACATGATTGTTTTAGAAGAAAACCAAGAATCATCAATCTCCTTGCAAGTCATTTGTCCATCTGCTCCATCCTCAAGAAATGGCTCCAGTCCTTCACAGCAAACGTTTTTATCCCAAACCTTACCTCCTTTGGGTACGCAGTAGGTTTTGTTGAACCAATTTTGTCCACATATTTGATTGTTGAAATCAGCAATTTTACAACCTGTACCATCCGGGAAAATAACACTGTCACCAGGTGCGAGTGTATAACCACGTTGAATAACCTCTTTGTAAAAAGGGTTGATTTCCGCTTTTACAGAAAAGTGTAGAAATAGTATTGGAACAATTAAGTGAAACTTCATTTCAATTTTGCTACAATAGTGTTGAGGTCTAGTTTTTCCTGATTTCCTGAACTCATCTCCTTAAGATTGAATTGGTTGGCTTTTAGTTCTTCCTCACCTAAGAAAATTACAAAAGGAATGTTCTTGTTGTCCGCATAACTCATTTGCTTTTTTAATTTAGCATCAGTAGGGTAGAGTTCTGAGTTGATATTATTTTTCCTTAATGTATTTAGAATTTGTAATGACTTGTTTTCATCTTCTCCAAAATTGATTAAAAGCACTTTTGTACTTTCTTCGGAAGTATCAGGAAAGAGATCTAACTCTTCCATAACATCGTAAATTCTATCTGCGCCAAAAGAAATTCCGACTCCAGAAATTCCTTTCAAACCAAAAATACCAGTTAAATCATCATATCTACCTCCTCCGCAAATACTACCTATGCTTACGTTGTTGGCTTTAACTTCGAAAATTGCACCAGTGTAGTAATTTAGTCCTCTTGCAAGTGTGACGTCAAATTCAAACTTGGCATTCTGCATTCCAAGTAACTCAACTTTGTCAAAAACATAGGCTAATTCATCAATACCTTTTAATCCTATTTCTGAAGAAGATAGCATGACTTTCATTTGAGAAACAATTTCAGCATTGCTACCACTCATGCTGAAGAGTGGTTTTATTTTTTCTATGGCCTCTTCGGGAATATCTTTTTCTGTCAATTCTTTGACAACACCATCGATTCCAATTTTATCTAATTTATCAATAGCTACGGTAATGTCAATGATCTTATCCGACATGCCTGTGATTTCGGCTATACCACTTAAAATTTTCCTATTGTTTATTTTAATTGTGAAATCTTTAAGACCTAAATTGCTTAACACCTCATCAAACAATTGTACTAATTCGACTTCATAAAGTAAAGAGTCGGAGCCAACTACATCTGCATCACATTGGTAAAATTCTCTGTATCTTCCTCTCTGTGGTCTATCCGCTCTCCAAACCGGTTGAATTTGGTATCTCTTGAAAGGAAAAGAAATTTCGTTTTGATTCTGAACTACGAACCGAGCAAATGGAACAGTTAGGTCATAACGAAGCGCCTTTTCTGAAATGTTTTTTAGAATAGCATTGCTGTCTTTTGCTTCGAGGTCTTCTGCTTTTGTTTTGCCTAAGAAATCTCCACTGTTGAGTATTTTGAAAATCAACTTATCTCCCTCTTCACCGTATTTCCCCATTAAAGTAGAGGTGTTTTCCATGCATGGTGTTTCAATCGGTAAGAAGCCATATTTCACAAAGGATTTTTTAATTGTGTTAAATATGTGATTTCTTCTTACCATAACATTTGGTAGGAAATCTCTTGTGCCTTTTGGTATACTTGGTTTGCTCATTGTTTTTTCTCTAACTTTTTTACAGATTACAAAGATAACGTAACTCTTTAGATAAAATAGAATTTGAACTTTTTATAAAGAGTAAATTCAAAAACGAAAAAAAAAACTATATTTGTCGATTAACGATTGTAATTCGAGGATTAATTTGATGTTTAACAGTATAAGTAGGATGTATAAAGTATTGGGGCTGAGTCTTCTGTTTTTTAGTTTGGCTTTCCTTAGTTGCGGAAATGGAGAAGAGGAATCTAATGAAGAACAACCAATAACAGAGGGAGTTATTTCATTTAAGATAACTTATCCTTATTATAAGGATGACTTTATGATTGTCTTGATGCCTGATCTTATGACGATGGAATTCAAGAATAATGTTTACAAGAATACTGTAACCAAAGGAGGTCTTTTTTCTACTACTGTGATTGCTGATTGCAATAAAGAGGAGATGTTCATGACTTTGGATTTCGGCTCGAAACAATTATATACTAAGTTGGATAAGAGTATGGTGGATTCGGTTTTAATGCCTAGATTCTCTGTTCCGGTTCTACTTAAAGTAAACAATATCGACAGTATTGCAGGAATGCATTGTGAAAAATTCATGGCAGTTTATGAGACTTTGAATGATGGCTATGATTGTGAATTGTATGCTACCAAGAAAATCTCAATCAAGAACAGTAATTGGTGCAACAATTTCAATAAAGTAGAAGATGTACTGCTTGGATATGAAGCTGAGCAATATGGATTGGTAATGAATTTTAGAGCAGACAGTGTTTCAGATGTTAAAGTTGCTGATGACACATTCAAGGTGCCTGCTGGATTTAAAGAAGTTAGTTTGGAACAGATGTTGTTTCAGATGCAAGAGATCTTTAATCAAATTATAGAATAACAAAATCAAATTAGAATGAAAAAACAACTATTAGCGCTATTTACAATAGCGATGGTGAGTATTTCTGCCTGCGCTTCTGAAAATGTAGATGGTGGTGGATTTAATGGTAAAATTGAATACACTATGGAGTATGATTTACCCGAAGCCTACGAATCTCAAAGAGCTATGTTGCCAACTTCAATGGTTACCTACATAGGGAAAGGCTTTACAAGAGTGGAACAGCAAACTGGATTGGGAGATCAGGTCACAATAAATGAATTGAAATCTGGAAACACGACAGTGTTGATGAATATGATGGGGCAAAAAATAGCTTTGTCTACTGAAGGTGCTGATAAAAAGTTTGAGCCCATTATCGAAGAATTAGAAGAGACTAAAGTAATTGCAGGTTATAAATGTTCAAAAGTGATGTATACCATACCTGATGAAAAAGGTGGTGAAGGTTCAACTTTTGAAATTTATTATACCAAAGAATTTGGAACAGAAGCAAATACACAGTTTCCAGGTTTGGCAGGTTTTCCATTGGAGTATGTGATGGAGGCACAAGGAATGGTTATAACTTATACTGCTCAGAAAGTAACTGAAGAAAAGGTGTCTAAAGAATTATCCAAAGTGCCAGCAGGGTATGAGGAGATGACTTATCAAGAGTTCCTAAAAATGATGGGAGCCGAATAAAACTGTAAGAAGTTTGTTTAAAAGAGCCTTGGATTGTAATTCAAGGCTCTTTTTGTTTCTAACATTATCTAGTTTATAAGAGTGTGCAGTGTTTCTGTTTTGCTAGTGATTAGTGCTTAATTTTGTTATTGAGAAATAGTGCACTTTAATGGCGAATAAACGCAACGATTTTAAACAAGAGTCAGAGACTAAAAAGAAGAAGAAGTCGTCAAAGAAATCAAACTCACCAGGTGTTGTGGTGAAGGTTATGAGTTTTTTGAAGGATGAGAGGCTGCACAAAACTTTTGGTGTTTTATGTATACTGTTCGGTCTGTACGCTTTTGTCGCAATTATTTCTTATCTCTTTACATGGAAGTCTGACGCTAGTATTATCGATGGCGAATCTATTGGGTTTGTTTTTAATGGCGAAGAATCAGAAGTGCAAAACTGGTTAGGTAAATTAGGTGCACTGACTGCCAATCAATTTCTAAAAGTGTGGTTTGGTATATCATCGATATTTATTCCTTTCTATATGATAATCATTGGGGTTAGAATACTTTTTAAAATTAAATTATTACCATTGTTTAAGACCGTGAAAATCGGATTTGTAGGAATGGTTTGGTTTAGTGTGTTTTTTGCACTTTTATTCAGTGAGCCGCTAGATTTTATGGGGGGGCTTTTTGGAGAACAGATTATTTCATGGACTAACTCTGTTGTTGGTAAAGTCGGGTCTGTCTTCTTTGTATTCTTTTCAGGTTTAATAGCCGTTGTAGTATTGTTTAATCCTTCTTTTGATTGGGTGAAAGCTAAACTTTCGAAAGAGCCAGCCGTTTTTATTCCAGAGGAAGAGAAGGAAGCAATTAATGTAATTAAGTCAGAAGAGATTATTAATGAAGAACCTTCTCAAACCATCGATCTAGATGATTTAGATGAAATCGAAGAATCAAAAGAAAAATAGTTAGAGATTGAAACAACCGTTATTCCAGAAGTAGTTAATCCCATTGAGGAAAAAATGGAACTGGAGGTAGAGTCGAAGTCGGAAGAAGTCAAAGAAGAGAATACAGAAGAAGATTTTGAAGTTACTATTCCAGATGAAGAAGTGGTTTTGAAAGATGGAGAAATGAGAGACTTGGTCAAAGAGTTTGGAACCTTTGATCCAAAGTTAGAGTTGTCTAGTTATAAATTGCCTGGAATTGATTTGTTAGTAGATCATGGAGGAGGTGGTATTCAGATGAATAAAGAGGAGTTGGAACTCAATAAAAATAAAATTATTGAAACACTTCAAAATTATAAAATTGAGATTTCTAAAATAAAGGCAACTATTGGTCCTACGGTAACTTTGTATGAAATTATTCCTGCACCAGGTGTGCGTATTTCTAAGATTAAAAACTTAGAAGATGATATCGCATTGAGTTTGGCTGCTTTAGGTATACGTATTATAGCTCCTATGCCAGGCAAGGGAACTATTGGAATTGAGGTGCCTAATTCTAGTCCAGATATCGTTTCCATGAGGACGCTAATCGCCTCAGATAAGTTTCAGAATAATAAGATGCAACTGCCTGTTGCTTTAGGTAAGACTATTTCAAATGAGTCCTTTGTTGCAGATTTGGCTAAAATGCCTCACTTATTAATGGCAGGTGCAACTGGTCAAGGAAAGTCAGTTGGATTAAACGCTATTCTAGTATCATTACTTTACAAAAAACATCCATCTCAAGTGAAGTTTGTATTAGTAGATCCAAAGAAAGTGGAGTTGACTTTATTTAATAAAATAGAAAGGCACTTCTTAGCGAAACTACCGGGAGAGGAGGATGCTATAATTACTGATGTAACTAAAGTTGTAGCAACCTTAAACAGTCTTTGTATAGAGATGGATAATAGGTATGAAATGCTCAAAGACGCAATGGTAAGAAACATTGTGGAGTATAATGAAAAGTTTATTAATAGAAAATTAAATCCTGAGAATGGCCATGAATACTTACCGTACATCGTTTTAGTAATTGATGAGTTTGCAGATTTAATAATGACAGCAGGTAAGGAAGTAGAAACTCCAATTGCTAGATTGGCTCAATTAGCACGTGCTATCGGAATTCATTTAATTGTAGCTACACAAAGACCTTCTGTTAATGTAATTACAGGTATTATTAAAGCCAATTTCCCTGCAAGAATAGCATTTAGAGTAACTTCCAAAATTGACTCAAGAACAATTTTAGATGCAGGTGGAGCGGATCAGCTAATAGGTCGTGGAGATATGCTTTATTCACCAGGGAATGAATTGATTCGTCTTCAATGTGGATTTGTAGATACACCAGAAGTGGACGAGATTACAGATTACATTGGTTCACAACGAGCTTATCCTGATGCTCATTTGCTTCCTGAGCCTGAGATGGGAGATGACTCAAGCAGTAAGGAACTGGATGAAATGCTAGACTCTCTATTTGAGCAAGCGGCAGAAATTATTGTTTTAGCTGGTCAAGGTTCAGCATCTAATATTCAGAGAAAATTGAAGATAGGTTATAATAGAGCAGGAAGAATTATTGATCAAATGGAAGCAACTGGATTAATAGGTCCGCACAAAGGTAGCAAGCCTAGAGAAGTTTATATGCAAGACATTCACGGTTTGGAACAGTTTTTGCAAAACCTCCGTGAGAAGGGAATTTTACCTTCCTAAAGAGTAAGAAAAACACATTATTAAATATATTATTATGAAGAAGTTATTATCATTATTTTTAATCGGAGCATTGAGTTTTACTGCGGTTGCTCAAGATGAGGTAGATCAAAGCGAGAAGGCCAAAAAGATATTAGATGAAATCAGTGCAGAAAGCAAAACCTATAAAAGTCTATCTGTAGATTTTAAGTTAGTAGTTAAAGGAGGAGAAATCAATAGTTCTCAAGAAGGTACTGCGAAAGTTAAAGGAGGGAAATACTTTTACGAAACTGAAGATAGAAAAGTCTATAGTGACGGTGTTAAAGTTTGGACTTATTTAACCGAAGAAAATGAATGTTACATTGATTTGTTAGAAGATTTAGATGGAGGTATTAATCCAAGCGAAATTTTGAACATTTGGGAAGACAATTTTAAGTTTCAATACAGTAAAGAAATTTCAGCTACAGTTCATGAAATTAAACTTTTTCCTAAGGATACTAAGAATAGCAAGTACCACACTGTAATAGTAACAGTGGATACGAAATTGAAAAGAATTACCAAAGCAATTATTAAGACAAAAGAGAACGTTTTAATACTGTTTACAGTTAAATCACTTACGCCAAATGTAGCAATCGGTGATGAAGTATTTAAATGGAATCCTGCTAAATTTAAAGGAGTAGAAGAAATCGAAAACTTCTAATAAATTCACAACAATATTGTAAAAGCCTGTCTTGAAAAGATGGGCTTTTTTGTTATACCACTATTAAACCTGTGATGCGAAGAGTCATCATTTCAGGACTATCCCAAAAAGTATTAAAGTCTTCAAAATAGTCTTCAAAGTTTTCTTTTAAATCGGCAAAAGTAACTGTGTTTTTTTCTGAAATTTGAATTTGCATTATAATGTGTTCAAGCCACTGACCTATTTCTAGAGATGTAATAAATATAGATGTGTCGTCTTTTTCATAAAGCGAAACTTTAACTAATTCTTCCTCTACTTCGCTGCTGTTATACGGCTGAAATGTAGGTAATGCTCCAAGCCAAAATATTTTAGAAGTTGACTTTGGTGTATTCTCTTTTGAATTAGAAAGACATTGAGTTATGAAAGTTTTCGGTATTGAGGTTTCTGGTATTTTAAATTCAAACCAATTTTGAACGGGTTCTTCAAAACCAATCCCATGCATAAAGTTGAATATAGATTTTTTAAGTCCGAAACTAAATTGACTATGATCTATTCCAGTCTTATCCTCAAATTGAATGTCGTTATTAGCAAAGGCTATTGGTTCGTATTTAGGTATAATACCATAGTCTTCGGGATTCAATCCTATTGGGCTATGTGCTGTTAAAGCAAATTGATGCCAAAATCCAGACTGCATTATTCCGTGCTGAAACATTTGTCTTACCATTTCTAAACTATCTACCGTTTCTTGAATGGTTTGAGTAGGGTAGCCGTACATTAAATAGGCGTGTACCATTATTCCAGCTTCACTAAAGTTTTGATTTACCTGTGCCACTTGAGAAACTGATACTCCTTTTTGAATTAAGACTAAGAGTCGGTCTGAGGCAACTTCTAAGCCGCCAGAAACAGCAATGCATCCAGATGCTTTCAATAACTTACATAAGTCCTTAGAGAAGTTCTTCTCAAATCTAATATTAGTCCACCAGGTCACGTTTAAATTCCTTTGGATTATCTCTATAGCTAAAGCGCGCATTAAGGCAGGAGGAGCCGCTTCATCGACAAAATGAAAGCCTGTCTCATTTGTTTGGGCAATAATTTGCTCCATCCTGTCTACTAGTAGTTTCGCAGCAATTGGCTCATAAATTTTAATATAATCTAATGATACATCACAAAAAGTGCATTTCCCCCAATAGCAGCCATGTGCCATGGTCAGTTTATTCCACCTTCCATCACTCCATAGACTATGCATTGGATTTGTTATTTCAATTACAGATATATATTGATCCAATAAAAGGTCGCTATAATCAGGAGTACCTACATCTTTTTGTTTATAGTCCGGTTGAGAGGAATTGTTAACATATACAACCGCCTTATTTTCTTGAAGGAATGTTCTTTTTAATTCTTTAGAAGCGTTGACCACATAATTAAATAATAATTCCACGGGTAATTCACCGTCATCTAAAGTGATGAAATCAAAGAATTCAAAAACTCGTTGGTCTTTCAAACTTCTTAATTCAGTGTTAGGAAATCCTCCTCCCATGGCAATTTTAATTCCAGGATAGTTATTTTTTATAAATTGTGCACATCTAAAAGCACTGTATAAGTTTCCCGGAAAGGGAACAGATAAACAGATAAGTTTCGGTTTATTTTTCTCCACCCGGTCTTTCAGAATAGAAAGTGTGATGTCATCAATGAAAGTTGTCTTAGCATTCAGAGAGTGATACAACTCATCAAAGGAATTGGCGCTCATTCCAAGTTTCTCCGCATACCTGCTAAAACCAAAATTATCATCGATATTCTCTTTGATGAAATCAGAAATGTCCTCTAGGAATAATGTAGCTAAGTGCTTAGCTTTGTCTTGTATTCCCATGGATCCAAAGGCCCATTCTAAGTCACTAAGCTGTTCAAACCTTCTGGCTTGAGGCAAATAATTATTAGAGCATATTTGTCTTGCTAAGGAGGGACTGTTTCCTTGCAAGAATGAAATCACTCCGTCAATGATTGAAATATAATCATTTTGTAAAGCGTAAATACGTTTACTATTTTCCGAAAGTTCCGTTCCTT
>CAJYBK010000032.1 GCA_913064955.1 uncultured Flavobacteriales bacterium | reverse complement strand
CACACATTCAATAGTAACAGGCAGAGTAGCGGCACTAGAACTCGTATAAAATGCTAAAAATTGAGCAGGGCTAATTCTTTTAAAGAAACTACCATAAGACATTGGTGTACCGTTCTTTCTAGTCACTAATAACATAATGGAAGGGTAAATCACAAAAATCATTAATCCCAAACCGAATAAAACAACTGCACTATAACCTAATAAAGAGGAAAGAGTTTCCCATAGTTTCATAGGGTCATCTTTGGCCAATTCTGAGAAGTTACCTGCTAATAATGCAAAAACGAAATATGGTGAAGCTTGCATGATTATGTCAACCATATTCAAGAAAACATCATTAATTCCACCAATCATATTATTAACTGGTTACGAAGAAATAGGTGGAATCATTAATAAAGAAATTGCAAATAATACCCCGAAGAAAATGATTTGCAGCATATTCTTAGTGTCTGTGAATGCTCCAAAAATATTGGTAGGAACAACGTCAACTAAAAATTGCAAGGGTCTTTCATCTTTCTGCTATGCTACCGTAGATTTCTTCTTTTGAAGACTCGCATCATTAGCGTTACTCTCTTTGTCTTTCTGATAGTTTTCTTTGGCAATCAAAACTTGTTCAGCATATTGCTGATCTGTTAAGAAAGACTTATCATCCACCAAAGGGGTTTCAGTTTCTTGTGCCCACAATTCATATTTGATTCTATTCTCAACTAGTTGTTCCTGTGGTAATGTGCTTCCTGGTTTAATTACATTTACTAAAGTAAGTCCAAGCCCAACAGCAAATACAGTAGTGATGAGGTAAACTCCTAAAGTCTTGAATCCAACCTTACCCAATTTGGTAATGTCCTTTAAATCTGCCACACCTTTGATGATAGAAAACAATACCAAAGGCACTGCAATCATCTTTAATAAATTGATAAAAATTTTCCCAAATGGATCAATCCAGTTTAATGTAAATTCTGACCAACCCAGAAAACTCGAGACCGTAGCCCAAATGATTCCCAATAATAACCCTATGATTATTTTCCAATGTAAAGCCAATTTCATATCTGTCAATTTATACTTGCGAAACTACTAAAAAATAAAGCATAAAAAAAGCAACCTTTATTTCATATATTTGAAAGATAGAATGCTTAAAACAAAACTCTACATATTACTTATCTTTTGCTTGACAGCTTTTCAAATAAGAAGTCAAAGCCTTTTTTATCAAGACAATTTCAAAGGGGAAGTCGTTTGTTTTGGTTATTCCACTTTAATGAACGTTCCGGATACACTTTTTTATGATTTACAAGCTGGAAGCAATATAAAAAGTGCATATTTATTTCACGTTGCACATGATGCTCCTTTAGATGATACGGTATTAATAAATAGTTTCAATTTATTACTTAGCATGGACCAGGTTAATAGTGTTAGTCAGATGGAAGTTGTTTACCCAAGTGGCGATGCTGAAAAAATTGACTTACTTTTTAAAGATATAACAAATTTGATATCCGCTGGTGATACATCGATAATTCTTCAAAGGTTGATGATTAAGCCATCAAATGTGCCCCATTTTTCTAATTTTTACTTTATAATATTGGCAGAAAACCCACTATTGGAAGAAGTTAATACTGCTATCCTACTGAATACAGTAAGTGCAGATAGTCTTGTGAGCATTAATATTGAAGGACTCAACCCTATAGAGTCTTCAGAACCTGTGGCTTTTGCGATTCATTCTGGTTATCATTGTCTTTATCCAGGAATAGAAGATGGGAGTACCTTATTTATCAATTCTACGGAAATTGGTCATGTTTATGGAGAAGATGAAAACAACTTGGGTAGTTGTCAAGGAGTGCGAGGAGATTACGGCTATTATAATTCTAATTTTTATGCATTTTCTGATGATACTGCCAATCAATCAATGGAAGGAGCGGATGGATTAGCAGATATTAGTCCTTATTTAAGTAATCAAAGTACCAATTTTGATTTAGATATTCTTTATACGGAGCAGAATCCTCAACAAGCATACGCTTCAAAAACAAATCCGTTTTTCCATTTTTTTATGACCTATCATACCTCTTGTGATGCCTTCTCTGTAGATGTTCCTTCGGAACTCAACATATGCAAAGGAGACTCCGCCACTATCCAAGCAACAGGAGGAAACAACTACGAATGGACCCCACAAATAGGATTAAGTTGTTATAATTGTCCCAATCCAATTGTGACTGCAGATAGTAATATGTTTTATTCTTTGAGGGTTTGGAATACAGATAGTTGTAGTAAGGTATTGCCTATAAAAATTAATGTTTTGGATTTACCTGAAATAAGTAATGTTACCACTTGGAACACCCCTTGCACAGATAGCATTGGGCACTTTTTGGTGGAGGATAATGTTTATCCTTATGCTTCCTACACCTTGAATGATACACTTGTTCAACCTTATAATCATTTTTACTTTTTACCACCTGGTGTGCATGACTTGGTGGTTTCAGATACTAATAGCTGTAAGAAGGATACTGTGATTACCATCAATAGTTTCAATGATGTAGTGGCAAGTTTCACCGCCAATCCCATGTTAGGAGAAATCCCTTTTGAGGTAAGTTTTATCAATACCAGTTCTGCTGCCACCAATTATATTTGGTATGTGGAAAATGATACACTCACTTCCACAAATATCAATCATACTTTTATACAAGAAGGAAGTTTTGATGTAACCTTGGTGGCAATTGATCAATATCCAACTTGTAGTGATACCGCCAGCGTTCGTATCATTGCAGAAACACCATTTAGTATTTTTGCGCCTACTATTGTTAATCAATCTAATGGTAACTATAGCATTACAATCTCAGGAACAAGTTCACTTGAGTACAATTTGTTTGATGATTTAGGGCATTTATTATTTCATCAAAACTATGCGACTACTTCAGATGGTTTGCTCAGCCTTTGGCCTATTAACAAGGTAAGTAAGGGTATTTATTTTTACACCATCCATGCTACAAGTGAAGAAGGTGTAAGTAAAGTTTTCTCCGGGAAAGTGGTGGTGATGTGATGATTAGCCATCGCCACACGAATCATTTCGTGTTTGCGATTACCTTCTCCAATAAAAACACAAAATTTAACTTCTTGAAGATAAATTCCTCTGATTCTTATGTGTTTGGAAAATGTCTGTAACTACAACTTTTTTTATTTCTTCAATAATGTAATAGATAATCTTCACCTCCACATTTCGTGTCTCTTTGTGCAGTTTAAAGCGAAACTCTCGTTCTAACTGACCTAGTTCTTTCACAATACGACCACTTTTTGGAAATGTTGATTAGGAATTTATGGTGAAAATGATATTGTTGTCAATTTCAATTACTCTTTTGTAAGAGAAATTATTAACCAAATAGGTCAAAACTTCATCACGGTATCTGTTTCTAGCCAGAATAGAAATTTCTACTTCATAAACTGAGTCTTGATCCATTCTTTATTTTGCTTATCAAAATTTGCTAAAGAAATCACATTTCCATTTTCGATATCTTCCAATGACTCTTTGGTTCTATCCATCATTTCAGAACTTTCAAGAATCTCTTGTAAGCGCATCAACGTCTCTTTAGACCTGATTTGTTTCACTTGCTCAATGAAATTTGTTTTTAAAGTTTCTATTGTCATAATAATATGTATTAACGAAAGACTCCCAAATTTATGTAAATTATTAGTAATAGTTACAATCTCTTATTTAGGTGTAAATCATTTTAAAACATATTTCGAATATCACTTTACGAATTCTTGTGCATAAAAAAAGCGAGTTGATTACAATAACCAACTCGCTTTTTACTTTGTATTAAATTATACTTTTATCTAAACAATGAAATAGAACCACTGTGTTTTTCACCATTAACCTCCATGATGAACATGTAGGTTCCTTCAGGACATTTTTCTCCAACCGTAGTGTAACCATCCCATTGAAGATTGTTTCCTGTGCTGCTGAACATCAACTGTCCCCATCTGTTGTATATATTTAGATCAACACATTCATATATTTTTCCAGGTACCGAAACTCGGAATTGGTCATTGTCTCCATCTCCATTAGGTGTGAATACATTTGGTATGTATAATGTAAAGTAATCTTCATAACTCAACGGAGTATCAGAATTAACTACCGTTGTTACACAGCCATTTACATTGGTCACCGTTAATGAAGTACTAAATTCAACACCATATGGGAATGTGTGTGAAGTGTTCTCTTCAGTATCAGTTTCTCCATCAAAGAAGTCCCATAAGAAAGTCTCTCCATCATTACTCGTATTCGTGAATGTTACGAATACACCTTCACATGCTGGTTCTATTTCCCAATCAAAGGAAGCCAATGGCGCATCATATATTGTAACTATTACACTATCTTGATCCAGACAGCCACCAATGTTTGTTACCGAAACAAAGTAGGTAGTCGTTGTACTTGGCGTAGCAATTGGATTCGAAATATTCGGGTCTGATAAGTCAGTTATTGGTGTCCAGGTATAGGCATTCCCTACAGAACCAAATACGTCTAATTGCACACTTTGACCAGCGCAAACAGCCGTGTCAGGAGAAGTGAATATTCTGAATACGTTGACCACAACTGTATCTGAATTGACACAACTATTAGTGTCAACACCTACTACAATATATTGAGTGGTAGTGTCAGGAGTAGCAATTGGCGTTGCAGATAGATTGTCATCCAAGGTATTACTTGGGGACCAAGTATAAGTATCAGCACCTGTTGCAACTAAGTTAGCACTTCCTCCGATACAAATATCTACATCATTACTAGCAAATACGGTTGGCAAAGGATTGACAACAACAATAACAGTATCACTATTTGAACAAACGTTGTTATCGATTCCTGTTACAATGTATGCTGTGGTATCACTTGGTCCAGCCATAGGATTGTCAATGTTAGGGTCAGATAATCCAAGAGTTGGTGTCCAAGTATAAGTTGATGCCCCACTTGCTTGTAATTGCGCAGAGTCACCAATACATATTTGAACATCGTTTCCTGCAGAAACACCTGGTAACGCATTTATTGAAATTTCAACAGAATCTATATTGACACAAAGGTTAAGATCAGTACCTGTTACGAAATACATAGTAGTAACTGTGTTAAATACCAACGGATCAGCAATGTTAGGGTCACTCATTGTAGCAATTGGAGTCCACACGTATGTATCTGCACCAGAAGCAGTAATTTGAATAGTATCATTGATACACATGGAAGTATCTTGTCCTGCATCTACAGACGGTAAAGCATTCACTGTTACAATAACCGTATCTTTATTGTTACAAAGATTAGCATCTGTCCCTGTTACGATATATTCCGTGGTCAAAGTTGGGTTAGCAAACGGATCTGCAATGTTAGGATCCGTCAAACTATCTGTTGGACTCCAAACATAACTTACAGCACCTGCAGCACCAAGTTGAGTATTGTCTCCTTCACAAATTTCAACATCATTTCCTGCGGTAACGATAGGAAGCGCATTGACTGCTACTTCTACAGTATCACTATTTACACAGTTGTTGAGATCGGTTCCTGTAACAATATAATCTACAGTTGCTGCTGGACTAGCCATTGGGTCAGCAATATTTGCATTTGAAAGTCCTGCAATTGGACTCCATGCATAAGTGTCGGCACCACCGGCAGTTAATTGAACAGAGTCACCAAAGCATATTACTTCATCTCCGCCTGCGGTAACAAGTGGTAGCGTATTCACAAATACTTCAATTGAGTCTGTATTAACACAATTGTTAAGATCCGTTCCCGTCACATAAAACACAGTAGTTGCTAATGGAAATGCTAACGGATTGGCAATTGCAGGGTCACTAAGGTCAGCAATTGGTGTCCACGCATATGTGTCAGCACCTGTTGCAACTAATTGAGTCGTATCATTAATACAAATCGTATCATTGACTCCCGCATCAACTATTGGTAATAAGTTTACTACGATTCTCACTGTATCTGAATTAACACATGTGTTAGCATCAGTACCTGTAACAATATAGTCTGTAGTCAGTGATGGATCAGAAATTGG
Source organism: uncultured Flavobacteriales bacterium (assembly GCA_913064955.1). Taxonomy (GTDB): domain Bacteria; phylum Bacteroidota; class Bacteroidia; order Flavobacteriales_D; family Parvicellaceae; genus Parvicella. The sequence goes on along the minus strand of CAJYBK010000032.1, from coordinate 14,464 downwards.
ATTGGCAATGTTAGGGTCATTTAAACTATCGGTTGGAGTCCAAACGTAATTTACAGCACCTGTTGCCATTAATTGAGAGGTTTCTCCAATACAAATAGTATCATTTAGTCCAGCATCAATAGTAGGAAGTGGATTAACTGTTACTTCTATAGTGTCATTGAAAGTACATCCAAAAGCATCTGTTCCAGTTACGTTATATTCTGTTGTCACCATTGGATAAACTTCCGGATCTGCAATTAAAGAATCTGATAATGTAATTTGTTCATTCCATACGTAAGAATCAGCACCTGTGGCTAATAGTTGAATTGTATCATTTTCACATATGTCAATATCATTACCAGCGAAAACTGCTGGAGGTGTTCTTACTGTAATTAAAACAGAATCTAAACCGTTACAAGTATCGTTACTAGTGCTTAAATAGAACATGGTCGTTACTGTCGGAAAAGCAAGCGGATTAGCCAAAGAAGGATCGTCCACCAATCCTGCCGGTGACCATAAGTATGTGGTCAATGCTGCAGGTGAAGATGGATTTCCGCCAATTGTAATTGTATCTCCAGGACAGATAATAGTATCATTTCCTGCTTCCGTAGGTACTTCATCAAATACAGTTACAAATACGGTATCTTCACTTGTACAGCCGTTACCATCAGTAACAGTTAGAATATATTCAGTGTCAATAGATGGATTAATTATAGGAGTGAAAATATTAGGGTCACTTAAACCTGATGCTGGAGTCCAAACTGGAGTTCCAGTTCCAGAACCGTCTAGAATTTCTGTCGGTGCAGAACCACCATTACTTGTACTAATACAAATTCCTTTGTCTTCGCCAGCATCTACTGCAGGGTTAGGATTAACCGTTACCGTTATTGAATCAATAGCAGAACAACCGATAGCATCAGAACCAGTTACAAAGTATTCTTGCGTAGCATCAGGAGATACAAGCGGATCAGGAATTAGTAGGTCACTGATATTTACGTTAGGTGTCCAAACATAATTGGTAGCACCTGTTGCTGTTAATTGAATTGTATCTCCTTCACATAAAGAAACAGGGGGTCCAGCATCCACTACAGGTGTAGTACCAACGGTTACGTTTACTTCATTGGTATCTGAACAAACACCTGTGAAACCTATAACTGTATATAATGTAGTTGCTGAAGGGCACGCTGTAGGATTCGCTAGAGTAGAATCATCTAAAGATATGCTAGGTTCCCACGCATAGGTGGTTGCCCCATTAGCAGAAAGAGAAGCGCAATCTCCAGAACAAATAGTTGTATCGTTGCTCACGGTCAAGGTAAAAGCAGGTGAAACTGTAACTGTGACAGTGTCTGCATCAATACATCCGTTACCATCGGTTACTTCCAGAATGTAGTCAGTAGTAACTGTAGGTGAAGCAAACGGATCTAAAACAAGTGGGTCAGATAAATCTGTAGTAGGAGACCAGGTAAATGTGCCACCACCAATTGTTGCTTGTAATTGAACAGAGTCTCCAGCGCAAATTGTTGTGTCTGTGCCTGCTTCCAAAACAGGAGAATTTACAAATACCATTACCGAATCAACACCAAAACAACCTCCGCCAATATCTATCGTAAGAAAATACTCAGTTGTATCATTAGGATGAACATCTGGTGTAAGGGAGGTTGGGTTAATAATATTGCCTACAGGGGTCCAACTAGCAGTAAATCCAGGTCCAGCAGTTGTGCTACCAGATAAAGCAATTGTATCTCCTTCACATAAGTCAATGTTAGGCCCAGCTTCTACAGACGGTGCTGGTGTTATTGTTGTTTGATAATCAATTGATTCAGAGGTGCACCCAAATTGGTTCGTTGCAGAGACACTAACCGTTGCGGCTCCTACTGTTGTCCATTCAATATCCACAGAGTTGCCATTATCTGCAACAATATTCCCTCCTGTGACACTCCAATTGGCTGTATAGGTTGGGTCTGCTAACGTGGTTGTATATGTTTCTGTAGCGAATTGACAGATTACATCCAACCCTGAAATGTTAGTTGGAGGTTGAACAGGGTCAACAAAAATCTCATAAACATTATTTCCTGAATTAGGAGGGCATCCATTATCTCTTGCAGAAATTTGAAATTGATAAGGGGCAGTTCTTGCTTGTCCACATGCAGTAGTCCAACAGAAGTCTGCACTTGCTACATCTAATCCTGAAACGGGAGAGGTAATAGTGGCTGGAGGATTAGTCAAAGCAGGATCAAATATTGCACCTGAAGATGTAATTGTAACACTATCTCCATTCGGGTCATTGTAACCATAGGTAAAGCACAATGTTTCTCCTTCTTCCACGTGGAAAACATCTAATGTTGTTCCTAGCGCAGGGTCAATAACAGGAGCAGGGTTAGGAGGACAGTTCAGTACCAAAAGTTGCAAATCTCTTCTTGTAATTCCAATTAAGTTACCGTTTCTAAATTCTCTAATTTCAATCGCTACTACATAATCTCCAGCAGCCGGAGGATAATAAGTCGTTAATCCTGTAGATGCTCCAATGCTAGTGTATCCACCTGCTCCAAATGGTTGTGCGGTAGAATAGCCCCCTGCATAGTTTACTGGATCTATAGGAAATACCAATGAAGGTTGTTGTGGAGGTCCAGCAGGATTACCATTATTCAACTCACCGTCATAAGGAGTTACGAAACTAAAAGTCAATAAATCTCCATCTGGATCATAGGCAGAGTTCAAAATGGTAGTAGTATCTCCAACACATAAGAAAGGAACTGGATCATCGGTAAATACAGGTGACGAGTTATTTAATAATGGAGGAGACATGTATGCATAAAAAGCCATTGACTCACTAGGTACTAAATTCACAATTGATCCATTTCTACAACATCTTTCGTAAGATAGATGGTATCCATTGAAGTTCAAGGGAAGGTTTACAAATCCTTCATAAACACCTTTGTTAATACAAGTGTTTGCCCCAATACTACAACTACTAGGTTGGTCTGGCTCAATAGTTTGAGTTAAAATCAAGTTCAATTGCAAATCCATTAGGAAGTTTTTGTTACCACCTCCAGTTGGGTTGTTTGACATATCATGTTCATAGATGCCTATAGGCTGAATAGGGTCTTCCGGGTTCGGAATATTGGAAGTTGGTCCGCAATCGGTGTAAGTCGTTAAAGTAATTTTATAACGATATAAATTTCCAACTTTACCTATGTATTCATAGCCAATGTTACCTCCTACAAGGTGGGTGGCATAGGAATTTAGAAAGGCAAAACATCCTAGGAATAGTAGGATAATGATTTTGATATGTTGCATGAAGTTCTCTTATTTAATAATTACCTTTTCAGTAGATCTTTGTCCTTCAGAAGTAACAACTTCAATAAAGTATTGACCATTAGAAAAGTTTGAAATATCTACGTTCTCTATAGTATTGGAATTCACACCGTTCATCGTGAAAATAGTTTGTCCCACTAAATTGTAAACCCTTATTTCAGAAATTTGTTCACTAGATCTTACTGAAATTAAACCATTAGATGGATTAGGGTAGATTGTAAATTTGAATGAGTTTAATTCTGACACAGCTAAGTTATTCTCAATCAAAACACCATAGTCTTCCGTTTGGCCTCTCAAATGGTTGGCACAGCCATCCAGAGTTCCACCTAACTCATCCGAAGAAATTCTCATTCTCAAATAAGTGTCAATCACAACACCTGTAGTTGGAATTGTAAAATTAGCAGATGGGTTATAATCATTGAATTCAGAAAAAATCAATTCAGTATTGTTATCAAAAATACCATCGTTGTTATAGTCAATCCATGCCTTAGTGTCTTGTGGGTTTTGATCTCCTGTTCTTACATAAAGGTTATATGTTCCACCTAATTCTATAATCGAATTGTGTTCACATGAGAAGTCTTGGTAGCCTTCGTTTGCGTTTCCAGAACTGTTATTGATGCTTTCCATTGTTACAGTGAAAATTCCGTATCCACAGCAATACCCTAAAGTACTAGGAGAGCAAGAAGCGTCCATTAAATCCTTTTCTGTATCCACTACAATTAAGTTAGAATAAAGAATGGTATCAGATCCGTAAGCGTTTGTAGCAATCAATTGAACATCATAAGTTCCATCAGTTGTGTATGTATGAGTTGGGTTTTTAGCAACACTTGTTCCTCCGTCACCGAAGTTCCAGGACCATCCAAAAGGAATGTTGGCAGACAAGTCTGTAAAAGAAACAACTCCATCACAAGTAGTCAAAGCACTTGCTTCAAAATCAGCATCAGGCTTAATCATTTGTTGTTCTACGTATACTGTGTAATCCTCGCATTGTCCATATCCTGGATTAGCGCATGGTGTTGGCACCGCATTTAAATCATAATCAGCGATGACTCTCATTCTCAATGGTAAGTTCAATACGGCATTAGATGGAATAGTCACACTTGCAGTAGTTGTAAATGAACTGGTGCTTGATGCAATAAGTTCAGTAGTTGCGTTAAAAACGCCATCATTGTTCCAATCTATCCAAGCATTACAGTTGTGGCTAGTTGGTGCCAGGTGGTCTGCCGAGAAGTTATACGTTTGACCAGCAAAAACAGTTGTTTGATCACAAGTGAAATCTGAATAACCTTCTGAAGCATCACCGGAAGTTTTGTTTAATGTATTGAAAGTGACATTAGTAATACCAAATCCTAAACTACCATCACCAGTAATAGGAGTGCAACTTGCTGTAACTGGAGATGAACCACTTAAATCAATAGTAATAAAGTTTGTTTTTACTTCTGTGTCATTACCAAAAGGATTGGTAGATGTCAATGTTACTGTGTAAGTTCCAGAACTAGCATAAGTGTGTGTGGGATTTTCTAACGTACTCGTGTTGCCATCTCCAAAGTCCCATAGCCAAGATGTAGGCGAGTTAGAAGAGTTATCAAAAAATGTGATATCACCCGAACAAGAAGTAGTGGTGCTTGCTGTAAAATCCGCAATTGGAGGATTGGCAGGTGAGTTCCATTGGAATACAATGTTTGGTCTTAAATCAGATGTTGAATTGGGGTTCGTAGCTCCACAAACACCTGCTTGGTCTTGACGCTCAAAGATAACCATGTCATTGGTTGTAGGTGTAAAGAAAGTTTGTGCGTTGTTCGTGAATGCTGTGTTGTTAAAACAAGTTTCTACAATTAGATTTGATGTTCCGTCCCAATAAAATGGAGAAGAAAAGGTGTGAACATTTGATCCCGCAGTTTCTGTGTAGGTTGCAGGTCCAAATACTTGTGTTAATCCAGTAGCGAAATTGGAATTAAAAGCAAACTGGTTTAATGTAGTTGTTCCCATTTTGATGGAGAAATCTTCCAAAGCCACTCCATTTTCTTGATCCACATCAAAAGCCATACTTACAATATCTCCAGCAGTCATTCCAGCAGCATTCAGTTCTGCTGCCGTAACTATGATTTGGTGTTTTGCTCCAAAATACCAATTTCCATAAGGAGCAGGGTAGTTGGTATTGCTATTTGATTGAGTTCCTGTTCCAATAATTATACTTGTTTGAGCATTGATATTAATGGCTAAAAACAAAACTGAAAACAGTAAGTATATGATTCTCATAATTTATAATTTGTTTATTGACGTAAAAAATTGCTGGAACGTTGTCCTGCATATGTTATAATAATTCAGTAAAGTTAAAAAAGTTGCTTAGGATAAGTTTAATTTTTTGAATAGATTATTTAACGGCTCAGGGTAAATTCTATGTTCACCCTTGAAAATATCAAAATTCAACTTAATATTTGAGTTTATTAGCGTTTCTTTTATCAGATTTACTTGGTTTAAATCGTAAAATTGGTCATTATCTCCAAATAATATTTCTAAGGAGGATTGAACCTTGCTACCTATTGTTTCAATTTGTATGTCTTCAGGAAAAACAGCAGCCCAAAGAATTAAGTTTTCAAACTCAAATTTTGATTGCGCCACCCATCTTGCAGCGGTAGCACCTCCTTGTGAAAATCCTAAGGCGGAGATTTTAGTACTTGGCTTTAGATTTAATTGAATGACAGCTTCGTCCAAATAATTGATGTAATCTTTGATGTCTTCTTCTCTATCTTCTTTAGTCATCCACGAAGCAACTACTTTTCCAGAGAAGCCATTCCAATAGAATCTGCTCAATCCTTCTGGCGCGATGATTACTGTATTCTTTAGGTTGAATGGTTCAAACCATTTTAGGAAATAGTTGGCCATTTGAGCATATCCATGACATGCAATAATGACATGTGAAGTTTGCTCCGTTATTTCACCTAATTGGAAATATCTCGCGGTCTTAGGTATAGTTATTTGTTTTTTTATAATTGACATAAACTAAGTGGTTGAAATAGTTTCTTTTTTAATATATTTGAGTAAAATTACATTTTTAAAAACAGAAGAATGAGATATTTAAAATTCATTTGGTCCTTCCTTTCTATGAGTATTGCATACCTAGGGATTGTTTTTGATGGTCCTATAACTTGGGCCTTGATATTGTATGCTTTTGTACTAATTCCAATAATAGAATTGAGTTCTTCTGGTAGTAAAATAAACTTGACTAAGGAGCAAGAACAGGAGTATTTGAATGATCCAATTTTTGATTTTCTAATTTATTTAATTGTGCCATTTCAATACGGTCTTTTGATACTTTTCTGTTTTAATATTCAACGGGATTTGCAATTGTATGAATTAGTAGGGAAGGTTTTTACTTTTGGATTAGCATGTGGAGTATACGGAATTAACGTGGCTCATGAATTGGGGCATCGTGTGAAAAAGTATGAGCAGTTCATGGCAAAGTCCTTACTTTTAACCTCTCAATACATGCATTTTTTTATTGAACATAATAGAGGGCACCATAATAAGGTAAGCACTGTTGATGATCCGGCAACATCCAGGTTTAATGAGCCTATTTACGTTTTTTGGATAAGGAGCATTTTCGGTAGTTTCATGTCTGCATGGAGTTTGGAGGCTTTTAGGTTAAAAAAGCAAGGTAAGAGTGTAGTTAGTATTTACAATGAAATGTTGTGGTATCAAATAATTCAGTTATCACTTTTATTAATCATTTTAATAGTCTTTAATTGGCAAACTATGTTGTTGTATTGGTGTAGCGCTGTAATTGGATTTTTGTTATTGGAAACGGTTAATTATATCGAGCATTATGGTTTGCAAAGGGTTAAAGGAGAAAGTAGTTATCATAAAGTCTTACCCATACATAGTTGGAATAGTAATCATTTCATTGGGAGAGGTATCTTGTTTGAATTGAGTCGACACAGTGATCATCATTATCGAGCGAATCGCAAGTATCAAATTCTTAAACATCATGAGGAGGCACCTCAAATGCCAACAGGTTATCCAGGTATGATGGTACTGTCCCTTTTTCCTCCTTTTTGGTTTAGGGTCATGAATCCAAGGGTAGGTAGATTGAAAGAGAAGTATAGTCAGGTGCTATCTTAAAATTGAAAAGGATTTGCCTTTTTAGGCATGAAATAACTGATCGGCTTGAAAAGTACATCCCAAGTAAAAAATTGAATCTTTACAATATCACTGGACCCATCAATGCTAGCGAAAGCTCTTCCTGTATCAAATTGCATTTCATTCAGGCCAACTTGGTTGATGTCTTTTTTGATTTTCCAGATTCTAACATTTTTTGAAACACCAGAATGCTCTGTAACGGTAAATTTAAAATTGGGAGTCGCCTTAAGAATACTGTCACTTTCTGAGGGGCTTAATTCTGTAGCAAACTTTTCATAAAACAAGCTCTTGTAATGTGAAGCGTAGTGTTTTACCTCGTTTGTGTCAAATACGGCTACATTTGCTTTGAGGTGGTTGTTTAGTTTTACTTTTCCGTTTTCTAATAAATCAATTTGATAAGAGTCTGTTGGTATGTCAAAGTTTTCTACCTTAATATTGGCTATATCTTTTAGGTTGTAATTGAATACTCCTGGGTACATCCAAGATTCTTTATTGGCGAAAAATCGCGTATCTAAAGTTCCATAAACGCCAGGTTTAAACATGATAAATGGATCAGGGCTTCGCATCATCTTGCCAGTTTCTTCGTCTCTGATTTCAAGAAGCATAAAAGTTCCCATGTGATCTGTGGTGCCATTTCCTACGTACCAAATTTTTCTTGGGTTGTCCTCGCCTTCAAAGAAGTATTCCACTTTTTTATGCCTAATTGCTAACTGTGTCAGGGCTGTCTCTTTCAGTTCTGCACTTACGTTTTGTTTGATTTTAATCTGAAAAGCAGTTTCTAAAATAAGATTGACATTATATGGTTGAGCAATTTCTTTGGTGTCATCAATATACCAGTTCTTATCTTTTTTACTTCTAGTTAGTGTAATTGTACCAAGATCTTTTTCTGTAATAACTATTTTGCTAACACTAGCAGTATCTTTTATTTGGAAGTCACTTAAAGGTTCGATTGACATTTCTCTTTTTTCCTCTTCGAATAAAGTGTAAGCCCAAAATCCTCCAACAGCAATTACGAGTACCAGAATTATTAATACAATGTTATTTTTCATCTTGATCTTTTATTGAACTAATTGATGTATTTTCTTCTTCTGATGAACCATTGTCCAAAACCTAGAAGCAATACAAAGATAGAAGGTAGGATAAGATTAATAGACTTCCATTTCGACTTATTTGTTAAAATCTCATCAGCATTTAGGAAGCGGGGTATATTCACGCGTGAACGGAGTGGTATTAAGTACTCATTGCCAGTCATTCTGTCTAAACAGTTGTGCAAGAAGGTAGCATTCCCATATATCATCTCATTGCTCAAAAGGTAGTCTAGACCAATGTTGATGGGTTGAGGTCCTTTTTGAGAATAAATAACATCAGATCTTAAGAAATCTCCGTCACCAATTATCATCATGCTCGTTGGTTTACTTTTTTCAAAGTATTTGAAATTCACTTCCTTCATACCCTTGACAAATTCAGGCGAAAGAATAGATTTAGGTACATTGGTGTTGAATTCCCCAGTTAATATAACAGCTAAGGGCTTTTTGGTTGGCGCAGAATTGGGGTCGAATTGAGGAGCATAAAAACTGCCTGAAACTTCAGTGTTGTTTAAATCTTCCCATACATTTCTTTCGTCATATCTGATTCGTGTAATCGCTGGCCATATTTTATGCTCAAAGTCTGTTTCAAGTACTACTGTTTTTTCTACTGTAGATCCTTGATTGATATTAATCACACTTGGGTACTTTAATTTAACTCGGCCTATGTTTTTTGTAAGTTCGCTATTGTCCATTGTTACACATGGGAATGGGTACCATTGTTTGATAACAGGCTCAATTGGTTTTTTGTTGTTAAACTGATCGTAGTAAAAAGCGTTCCAGTAGGACTCGCCTCTCATGTCGTATCTCAGTTGTGGCGCGCAGATGTTGTTACTAACAAAGTTTTTCTTGATTCCTGCCCCATATTTGTAAAGCATCTTTTCTAAATTGTCGAACTGGTCGTTAGGACTATTTTGAGTCATGAAGTGGGCAGAAAACGCTAAACTGGCTTCGTGATACTTGATCATATCTTTAAAATAAAAAAATTGACCACCACGCATAATAAATAGGTCTAGAATAAAGAGTTCCTTATCTGTGAACGGAGTTCTAGGTTTGGCAACAATTAATACATCTGTGTTGTCTAATGCTTTTAGGTTTTCCGTAACGATAGTAGTAGAATCTTTGAGGGGTGGGATAATTCTAACTGTGTCTAATATGTAAAAGTTTTTAAGTTGGTTATAGATGGAAATAGTTTCAATGTTAGGTAATTCCCCATGTCCTCTGAGCAAAGAAACTGTAGGTTTAGGTTTACCCGAGACATTATGAAAAGCTGCAAGAAACTCATATTCAATATAGTTTATTCTTTGTTCCACATAATATGGACTTACATTGATTTTGTCTCCCATGAAGTCTATATACTTCGTGAAACTATTGTGTCTTATTTCTGCGATAGGGAAGAACTCCACAATTTGAGCAGATCCGTCTTCTATTTGTTGAATGGTATTGCCACTTACAAAATGTTCATTAAAAGCAAGTTTGTATTTTTTTGTTAATTCAGGGTCTTCGTTAATGTCAATAAAAGAATATTTGATGTTGTTGCCAGCATATGCCTTGAATTCATCTAGTTTGTCTTTAACCGATTGTTTGAATTTCTGAACCACCGGAGGTAGATCATCTCCGTTAAGGTAGACCACAACATTGATGACGTTGTCTACTTCATTTTCGAGATATTCTATTGTTTTAGGATTGAGCGAATGAATCTTGTCTTCCGTCATATCTACACGAAAGAATTTAAACTCAGCAATCAGGTTGATGACAACAATTGCAAGAACAAAAACAATCAATTCGATAATATGGCGATATGTAGGAGATTTTCTCTTCATTACCAGAATCTACTTTGAAGTGATATTTTAGTGGATAAAAGAAAGATCATAATAGCGCTAATGTAATAGATAACATCTCTAGAGTCTATTACACCTCTTTGCATACTCAGATAGTGCTCTTGAACACTAAGTTTAATAAAAAACATATCCCAAGGCGCAGAAAAATTATCTGCTAAAAACTGGAATCCAATATAAACTACGAAACAAATTAGCACAGCGATTAGAAATGCTATTATTTGGTTTTTGGTGATGCTAGAAGCAAAAATTCCAATCGCGGCAAATGTCATACCTAGCAAAAGTAATCCTATGTACGCACCCCAAGTTCCCGCATGATCAATGTTACCTTTTACTTCCCCAAGTTGAATAATGGAATAGTAGTAAACCAATGTTGGTAATAGCGCTAAAATAACTAGTAACACCCCCGCAGCATATTTGGCAATGATAATCCCCATATCTGAGATGGGTTTAGTTAATAAAATCTCCATGGTTCCGTTTCTGTGCTCATCAGAAAAAGAACGCATCGTTATCGCTGGAATTAGGAACATAAAAACGTAAGGAGCAATTTGAAACAAAGGTTGCATGGTTGCTTCTCCGTTGTTTAAGATGTTTGTAGGGTAGTCAAAGAACCATAAAAACATACCCGTAGTCAACAAGAAAACAATGATGGCTAAATAGCCGACCAATGAATTTAGGAAACTTCGTATTTCTTTAAAAAAAAGTGCTTTCACTGTTTTTAATAACTCTTTAAATGTAAAACGTAACAACTATTGCCACTAGCAGACAAAGTTAATGACAGAGTCTGTTGCGAGAGGCAACTGTTTGCGAAGTTATAAACATTTTAAAATGAATACTAGTAATTCTACTATGGATGTAGATGTGGTTTATAATCCAATTTATCGGCATTTCGTACGAACAGGATATTAACGATTTATATTTTTTTTAAAACACTTTAAATCAAGATATTAAGGTGTTTTGGAGAGGTGTAATTGTTTATAACTCGTGTGGTCTAAATAGGTTAAACAAAAATCTGTGTAAAACTGTGACAGGCATTTCTCTTATTCTGGGCAGAGAGTGCTTACTTTTGTAGTTGTCAAGTTTTAATTTACTTATCACAATGAATTTACGATATCTAGGACATGCAAGTATTTACACCGAAATCAATGGGTGTAAAATATTGTTCGATCCGTTCATTACACCAAATGAATTGGCTAGTCATATAGATGTAGAAAAATTGGAAGTCGATTATATTTTTGTGTCACATGGACATGAAGATCACGTGGCAGATGTTAAATCAATAGCATTGAGAACTGGGGCTAAAATTGTTTCCAATTTTGAAATTACTACTTGGTTTGAAAATCAAGGTTGCGAAAATGTTCATCCGATGAATATTGGAGGTAATTGGAATTTTGATTTTGGAAAAGTGAAGTATGTAAATGCTGTTCACAGTAGCACATTGCCTGATGGAAGTAGTGGCGGTAATCCTGGTGGTTTCGTTTTTGAGACAAGTCAAGGGAATTTCTACTATGCTGGAGATACTGCATTGACAATGGATATGAAATTGATTCCAATGCAGACAAAATTAGATTTTGCTATTCTGCCAATAGGTGATAACTTTACAATGGGAGTGGAAGACGCAATTCTCGCATCTCATTTTGTAGAAGTGGATAAGGTTTTGGCAATGCATTTTGATACGTTTGGGTTTATAAAAGTAGATCACAAACAGGCTATTGATAAGTTCAAAGAAGCCAACATTGAATTAAGAATTTTGGAAGTAGGTGAAGAAACTACTTTTTAATTGAGATATATATAAAGAACTATGGGAAAAGTAATATCAATTGCTAATCAGAAAGGTGGAGTTGGAAAAACAACTACTGCAATTAACTTGGCAGCTAGTTTAGGTGTTTTAGATAAAAAAACATTAATTATTGATGCGGACCCTCAGGCGAATGCAACTTCAGGAGTAGGATTTGATCCAACTAATGTAAAGGCGAGTATTTATAATGCACTAATCAATGGTGAGGATGCAGAGCATTTAATATTACAAACGAACAATCCTAATCTTTCAATTCTACCAGCACATATTGATTTGGTAGGAGCAGAAATTGAAATGATAAACCTTCCACAAAGAGAGTATATTCTTAAAAGTGTTATTTCAAACATTAAAGATCAGTACGATTATATAATCATTGACTGTTCTCCTTCTTTGGGATTAATTACCTTAAATGCATTAACTGCTTCTGATTCTGTAATAGTACCTGTTCAATGTGAGTATTTTGCATTAGAGGGATTGGGTAAGTTATTGAATACCATCAAAATAGTTCAAACTAGATTGAATACAGAATTAGATATTGAAGGTTTATTACTAACTATGTATGACACTAGATTACGTTTGTCTAATCAGGTGGTAGATGAAGTTCAAACGCATTTTCAGCAATTGGTTTTTGATACCTTAATTCATAGAAATACAACACTAGGTGAAGCACCAAGTCACGGTGAAACAGTTATCATGCATGACGCAACTAGTAAAGGGGCAATTAATTACTTAAATCTTGCGAAAGAGTTGATCTTAAAAAACGAAAAGGAGTCAGTTCTAGCAAACAATACTTTGGCTGATGAGTGCTAAGAAAGCGGCATTAGGAAGAGGTCTCGGAGCTTTGTTAGAAGGTTCTTCTTCAAATCCAATAGAACCTAAGGATTCAGGATTTGAGGTTTCAGACGCAGGAAGCATTGGTGCAGGGTCTGTTAGTTTATTGGCTATTGCTAAAGTGGAGGCAAATCCATTTCAACCTAGAACACATTTTGATAAAGAAGCGCTTGAAGAGTTGACTTCTTCAATTAAAGAACACGGGGTAATTCAGCCAATAACAGTTAGAAAAATTGGGTCTGATAGGTATCAAATAATTTCCGGTGAAAGAAGATTTAGAGCATCTCAAAATGCAGGATTAAAAGAGATTCCTGTATATGTTAGAGCAGCCGATGATCAAACGATGCTAGAGATGGCGATCATTGAGAATGTTCAGAGAAAGGATTTAAATGCGATTGAGGTAGCGTTGAGTTACCAAAGATTAATTGATGAATGTAATATCACGCAAGAGAAAGTTGGGGAGAGAGTAAGTAAGAGTAGAGCATCAGTAACTAATTACTTGAGGTTGTTGAATTTACCAGATGAGGTTCAGGCTGGAATTAGAGATGAAAAGATTTCTATGGGACATGCTAGAGCATTGCTTGGTTTTGAGTCTGATGAAGCAAAGATTAAAGTATACCGTGCTATTATTGATGGTAATCTTTCTGTAAGAAAAGTTGAAGAACTAGCCAAACAAAGTAAGGAAGATAAAGTTGCAAAATCTACTGCTAAGAGTGAAGTGCCTAAATCTATTTTGAAAATCTCGGACAGTCTCGGATTTCATTTAGGAAGTAAAATAAAAATTGCTCAGGACAAATCGGGGAAAGGTAAAATTGTTATTCCTTTTGAAGATGAAGATCATTTGAGAAAAATTATTGATGCGCTGGACAATTAATGGAAGATTATTCTGTTAAATTTGGTGACGTTAATGAAATCTAAACTACTCATATTTTTTACATTATTACTTTGTTCTGTTGCAAGTTTTGGCCAGAACAAAGTTAAAGATACAGTGGCTACTCAAGTTGTGGTGGATACTAATCATAGTCCAAAAGTCGCAACTATACTATCGGCTATATTACCTAGTTCAGGTCATATTTATAATCAGACATACAAAATTGAGGGACAACGCAATAATTTATGGTGGAAATTACCTCTCATTTATGGTGGTCTGGGCGCTGTAACTTACCTGACGATAGATAACAATGCTCAATATAAGATGTTTAAGTCCGAAAGGCTAGCAAGGCTTAGCGATACCGATGATCAGTTTCCGGATTTGGAATTAGAGTTTTTGAATGATTCTCAATTGAAAGTGTACCAAGATCAGTACGAACGATGGAGAAATCTATCCATAATTGGAGGTATTCTTATTTATACATTGCAACTTATAGACGTCAATGTGGAAGGTCACTTAATGCATTTTGATACATCAGACAATTTAAGTTGGCAATGGAGTCCTACTATTTTTCCCAACAGAAATACGGCTTCTTATGGGGTTTCGA